>NZ_JBHJVK010000039.1:0-87236 GCF_042264695.1 Kitasatospora sp. NPDC056138
TGACTTTTGGCACGCTGTTGAGTTCTCAAGGAACGGACGCTTCCTTCAGGCCGCCTTCCAGCGGGCCCTCCGGGCGCTTCGTTCTTTCGTGTTTCGAGCTTAGCAGATCCGTTTCCCCGGTGTTGACCAGGTGTTTACCGATCCGACTTGCTCTGTTCACCGCTGAAGCGCGGCGACCTGAGCAACGATAGCCCTTCCCGGCACCAGTGCCTAATCGAGGCGCGCACTGTCGCCCGATCGGACGCAGCAGGTCGGCCGCGGCCCTCGGCCGGCGCGATCGTCGAGGGCCACCTGCATGCCGTAGAGTGCGGCGCGTTGGCCAAGAGGACTAGACCACTTGGGCTCGCGGAGGCCGCCGACGCCAATGTGGCGGCGGTACTCGGGGGTGTGGCGCATGGCGTACGGCCAGTCAGACCCTGCCGGTGTCAGCCGCGAGACTCTTACGATATGTCCCAACTTGGCATGATTTAGGCTTCAGTCGATGTCTCCGTCGCTGCCCGCGGCGGCACGCTGTACTCCGTACTTGGGAGGCTCCACCATGACCACTGTGACCTCGCCGCTGGCCGGTCGCGCCGTCGGGCTCGTCAACGTGCCCGACCCCGTCTTCGCCGGTGCCATGGTGGGTCCCGGCACTGCGATCGACCCGGTCCGTGAGCCCACTGCCGCGGTGGCGCCGGTGGACGGTCTCGTGGTGTCGATGCACCCGCACGCGTTCGTGGTGATGGATGCGGACGGCCACGGTGTGCTGACCCACCTCGGTATCGACACCGTGCAGCTCAACGGTGAGGGCTTCGAGCTGCTGGTCAGCAAGGGCGACCAGGTCAAGCGCGGCCAGCCGGTCATCAAGTGGAACCCGGCGGCCGTCGAGGCGGCGGGCAAGTCTCCGATCTCACCGATCGTCGCGCTGGAGGCTTCGCTCGAGCAGCTCGGCGGCGTGGTCGAGAGCGGTGACGTCGCCGTCGGCGGCGAGCTGTTCACCTGGGACTGATCCCGGGTACATGCGCACCGTGCGCCGTCCCCCGCGTACTCGCGTGGGACGGCGCACCGCAGTATCGGGCCGCGGAGCGGCCACCACCCGTAGTGATCCCGAGACGGACGAGCCCGGCCCGGTCCCGACGAGTGCCACCAGGAGTGGCGAGCGGCCGGAGTGCGGGTGAAAGGAACCCAGGAAGATGGAACAGGCGCTGCGCGGTGTAGGTGTCAGCCATGGTGTCGCGATCGGCCAGGTCCGGCACATGGGTACTGCGGCCCTCGAACCGCCCGCGACCCAGGTCCCGGCCGAGGACGCGCCGCGTGAGCAGGCTCGCGCGCAGGCGGCCGTGGACGCCGTGGCGGCGGATCTGATCGCCCGCGGCAACCTGGCCGGCGGCGAGGCCCAGGCCGTGCTGGAGGCCCAGGCGTTGATGGCGCAGGACCCCGAGCTGATGGCCGACGTCAGCCGTCGGATCGCCGTCGGCAGCAGCGCTGAGCGCGGGGTGTACGACGCCTTCGCCGCCTACCGGGCGCTGCTGGCCGCGGCGGGTGACTACCTGGCCGGGCGGGTCGCCGACCTGGACGACGTCCGCAACCGGATCGTCGCCCGGCTGCTGGGCGTGCCGATGCCCGGTGTGCCGGACAGCGACGAGCCGTACGTGCTGTTCGCCCGGGACCTGGCGCCGGCCGACACCGCGCTGCTGGACCCGACGCTGGTGCTCGGGTTCGTGACCGAGGAGGGCGGGCCGACCAGCCACAGCGCCATCCTCGCGCGTGCCATGGGGGTGCCGGCCGTCGTCGCACTGCCGGGTGCGACCGAGCTGGCCGAGGGCGTCGTGGTGGCCGTGGACGGCAGCACCGGTGAGGTGCTGGTCGACCCGTCCGAGGATAAGCAGGACGAGCTGCGCCGGGCCGCCGCCGAACGGAAGGCCGCGCTGTCCGCTTCCTCCGGCCCGGGCCAGACCTCGGACGGGCACAAGGTACCGCTGCTCGCCAACGTCGGCGGTCCGGCCGACCTTCCGGCTGCGCTGGAGGCGGGCGCCGAGGGTGTGGGCCTGTTCCGCACCGAGTTCCTCTTCCTCGACGACTCGGCGAAGGCGCCGAGCGAGGAGAAGCAGATCGAGGCGTACCGGAAGGTGCTGGAGGCGTTCCCGGAGGGCCGGGTCGTGGTGCGGGTGCTGGACGCCGGCGCCGACAAGCCGCTGGACTTCCTCACCCCGGCCGACGAGCCGAACCCGGCACTGGGTGTGCGGGGTCTGCGCACCCTGCTGGACAACCCCGAGGTGCTGCAGAGCCAGCTGCGTGCGCTGGCCAGGGCGGCCGAGGGCCTGCCCGTACACCTCGAGGTGATGGCTCCGATGGTGGCGGACCGGGTGGACGCCAGGGCGTTCGCCGAGGCCTGCCGGGAGGCCGGTCTGTCGGCCAAGTTCGGTGCCATGGTGGAGATTCCGTCGGCCGCGCTGCGCGCCCGCTCGATCCTGCAGGAGGTCGAGTTCCTGTCGCTGGGGACCAACGACCTCGCGCAGTACACCTTCGCGGCCGACCGCCAGGTGGGCGCGCTGGCACGGCTGCAGGACCCGTGGCAGCCCGCGCTGCTCGACCTGGTCGCCGCTGCCGCCGATGCGGCTCGGGCCACCGGGAAGAGCTGTGGCGTCTGTGGGGAGGCCGCGTCCGACCCGCTGCTGGCCTGTGTGCTGACGGGTCTCGGGGTGACCAGCCTGTCGATGGGCGCGGCGTCGATCCCGTACGTGCGCAGCGCGTTGGCCAAGTACACGCTGGCGCAGTGCCAGCGGGCGGCGGAGGCGGCGCGGGCAGCCGACACCGCCGATGAGGCGCGGGCCGCGGCGCAGCAGGTGCTCTCCGGCGAGTGATGCGCCGGGAAGCGGTTCGAGGAGCATGACGAAGGGGCGCCCCCGCTGAGGGGCGCCCCTTCCGTGTCCGGGGACGGGTCAGGCCCGGCGCTCGCGGCCGAGGATCTCGAAGAAGCGCAGGTGGTCGAGGTTGTCGACGGAACCCGGGTTCACGGCCTGGTCGAGCGGGGTGCCGGAGAGCAGGCGCTTGACCGGGACCTCGATCCGCTTGCCGGTGAGGGTGTGCGGGAGACCCTTGACCGCGATCACCTCGTCGGGGACGTGGCGCGGGGAGAGCTGCTGGCGCAGTGTGGTCCGGATGCGGGTCCGCAGCGCGTCGTCGAGTGCGGCGCCGGGGGCGAGGACGACGAAGAGGGGCATCCAG
Organism: Kitasatospora sp. NPDC056138; assembly: GCF_042264695.1. Classification (NCBI taxonomy): domain Bacteria; kingdom Bacillati; phylum Actinomycetota; class Actinomycetes; order Kitasatosporales; family Streptomycetaceae; genus Kitasatospora; species Kitasatospora sp. NPDC056138. The sequence continues at coordinate 3,208 of NZ_JBHJVK010000039.1, forward strand.
TACCCGCCCTCGGGCTCCTCCAGGCCGATGACCAGGGACTCGGCGATCTCGGGCAGGCGCTCGACGACCTCGTAGATGTCGGAGGAGCCCATCCGGACGCCCTGGCGGTTGAGGGTGGAGTCGGAGCGTCCGTGGATGACGACCGTGCCGCGTTCGGTCACGGTGATCCAGTCGCCGTGGCGCCAGGTTCCCGGATACGTGTCGAAGTAACTGTCGTGGTAGCGCCGGCCGTCCGGGTCGTTCCAGAAGCCGGTGGGCATGGACGGTAGCGGCTTGGTGAGGACCAGTTCGCCGACCTGACCGGTGTGCGGGCGGCCCTGGACGTCCCAGGACTCGACGGCGGCACCGAGGCAGGGGGCCTGGATCTCGCCGAGGTACACCGGGAGGGTGGGGACACCGCCGACGAAGCAGCTGCAGACGTCGGTGCCGCCGCTGACGGAGGCGAGCCAGACGTCCTCCTTGACCTCGTCGTAGATCCACCGGAAGCCGTCGGGCGGGAGCGGGGAGCCGGTGGTGCCGATGCAGCGGACGGCGCTGAGGTCCAGGTCGCGGCCGGGGTGCAGCTCGGCCTTGCGGCTGGCGATCACGTAGGCGGCGGAGGTGCCGAGGACGGTGGCGCGGGTGCGGGCGGCGACGGACCAGAGGGCACCGGTGTCGGGGTGGCCCGGGCTGCCGTCGTAGGTGACGATCGTGGACCCGACGAGGAGGCCGGCGACGAGGAAGTTCCACATCATCCAGCCGGTGGAGGTGTACCAGAGGAAGCGGTCCTCCGGTCCGAGGTCGAGGTGCAGGGCGGCCTGCTTGAGGTGTTCGACCAGGATGCCGCCCTGGCTCTGCACGATGGCCTTGGGGAGGCCGGTGGTACCGGAGGAGTAGAGCACCCAGAGCGGGTGGTCGAAGGGCACCTGCTCGAAGACCGGCTCGGTGTCGGCGGCGACCAGGTCGTCCCACTGGAGGGCGCCCTCGGGGGCGGGGGCGCCGAGCAGCGGGACGTGGACGACGGCGCGCAGGGTGGGGAGTTCACGGCGCAGCTCGGCGACGACCTCGGTGCGGTCGTGGTCCTTGCCGCCGTAGTGGTAGCCGTCGACGGCGAAGAGGACGACGGGCTCGATCTGCTGGAGGCGGTCGAGGACGCTGCGGGCCCCGAAGTCGGGGGCGCAGGACGTCCAGACGGCGCCGACGGCCGCGGTGGCGAGCAGGGCGACGACGGCCTGCGGGATGTTGGGCAGGTACGCGCCGACGCGGTCGCCGGGGCCGACGCCCTGGGCGCGGAGGGCCTCGGCGAGGGAGCCGACCTGGCGGCGCAGCTCGGCCCAACTCAGTGCGGTGGGCTGCTCGGTGGTCTCGTCGAGGTGGAGGATCGCGGGCCGGTCGGCGTGCGCCGCCCGCTCCCCGTCCGGGGTGGACTCGCCGTGACGCAGGACGTGCTCGGCGTAGTTGAGGCGGGCGCCGGGGAACCAGCGGGCACCGGGCATGGACTGGTCGGTGAGGACGGCCTCGGGCGTGGTGGAGAAGCGGACGTCGAACCACTGGGTGACGGCCGTCCAGAAGCGCTCCACGTCCTCGGTGGACCAGTTGTGCAGGGCGGCGTAGCGGGCGGCGGCCTGGTCGTCGTCCGTGGCGGGCGCGAGGGGGGCGGCCGGGGCGCCGTGGTGCTCGGCGGCCCAGGTCTGGAAGGCCACCAGCTGGGTGGCGGCTGCGCGAGCGGGGGCGGGCCGCCAGAGCGGCTGTTCCTGGATGGGGGTGCTCACGGTGGTGGTCTCCCGGCCGGAGGTGGGGACGGGGGTGCTTGTGGCGGATCCCGTCCGACTGGCACTGACGTGCAGACCATGCCATGTGATCGTCGGCTGCGCCAGGGTCTCCCGGCGAGGAGCGCTGACTCTCCGGCCGGATCGGCGGCGGCAGGACGACGGGACGAGCGGTCGCAACACTCCGGGACCGGCGGGCAGCGGTGCGCCGGGACCGGCGGTGGCGGTGCGCCGGGACCGGCGGTGGCGGTGCGCCGGGACCGGCGGTGGCGGTGCGCCGTGTGGCCCGGCACGGGTCTGGTCAGAGGTGGGCGTACGCGCCTTGGAACCAGGCGGTAGACACCCGGGTGTGGAAGGGGAAGGCGAGCTGGATCGGTGCGGGGATCAGCTGCCAGCCGTCCGTCTCGTCGGTCGGCTTCGAGGGGGGAAGGTCGGCGAGGTCGCGGGCGGGCAGCAGACCGAAGAGGCAGAGGAAGCCGCCGGCCCGGTCGGAGTCGGTGGCGACCAGGGTGATCTCCTCGGCCTCGGCCTCGATGCCCGTCTCCTCGCGGAGCTCGCGCACGCACGCCTGCTGCCAGCTCTCGCCGTAGTCGACGTAACCACCGGGCAGGGCGAGCTTGCCGTAACCGGGCTCGATGGTGCGGCGGATGACCGTCAGCGCCTGACCGTCGGGGGTGGTGACGGGGAGCAGGGTGACCACGACGGGCAGCGGATTGCGGTAGCTGATCTCGCCGCAGCCCGGGCAGGTGCGGGGCCAGGCGACGGTGCCGTCCGGGTAGGCCGTACCGCACCAGTGGCAGTGCGTACCCGGGCCGTGGGGCCGGCGCTCGGCGGGGTGATCGGCCGGATGAGTGGTCATGGGGTGGATGGTAGTGGCCGGGAGAACGCCGGGGAGCCGGGACCGGGAGGTTCGCTCTCGCGGGTGGGGCGGAGCAGCGGCGGGTGGAGGACCTGGGCGTCACCGGGGCGGTAGCAGCGGGCCTTGGGGCCGCCGCGGGCTCCGCCGCGGTCCGCCGTGGAGCCGGTGCCCTCGACGAAGCCGGGGACGGAGAGGACCTTCCGGTGGAAGTTGCCCGGGTGGAGCTTCTCGTCCCAGACCGCCTCGTAGACGGCGCGCAGCTCGGGGATGGTGAAGTCGTGGCCGAGGAAGGCGGTGGCCAGGGGGCTGTACTCGAGCTTGGCGCGGGCGCGGTCGAGGCCGTCGGCGACTATTCGGGCGTGGTCGAAGGCGAGCGTGGTGACGGCGCCGTGCCCGGTGGGATCGGCTGGCTGGGCGCTCGCGGTCGCCCGGGGCGACTCCTGGGTGGGCCGGGCCCCGGTCCGTCCGCCGACGCCACCCCCGTGGGCCTCGGCGGACGGGCCGGAGGCCCGGTTGGCAGCGAGGTCGAGGGAGTCGACCCGGTGCCATGCGGCGGATGCCGCGTCGGTGCCGGCCTCAAGGGCCGGTAGATCAGGGGCGAAGGCCAGGTACGCCACCGAGACCACGTGCATCCGTGGATCACGGCCCGGGTCTCCGTACGTGCCGAGCTGTTCCAGGTGGATTCGACCGAGTGCCGTGCTCGGATCGCTGCCGAGCCGCAGGCCCGCCTCCTCGGCGAGCTCGCGGACCGCAGCCTCCGCCAAGGTCTCCTGACCTACGCGGAGGAAACCGCCCGGCAGCGCCCAGCGACCCCGGTGGGGCGGCTCGCCGCGCCGGACGAGCAGGACGTGCAGCCTGCCCTGACAGAGCGTCAGCGCGACCACGTCGACGGTGACGGCGATCGGCGCGTGGGCGCACGGCTGGTGGGCCGTCGGCCATTGCTGATCTGTGGTCACTGGTGGCGTGGCCATACCGCACCTCCCCCCGAGGAACCGGTCGTTCTCCAGCTGAGCAGAACCTAGCGCATGCCTCTGACAACCGGCCAACCATTTTTGACCTGCGGCGCGGTGGGGACGGGAGGGCGGATACAGGGGTGGTGCCGACTGTTCGGCACGGCGAGGCGCGGCGCGGCGGAGGGGGCGGCAGGGAGGGGCCGGGACAGGCGGTGAAGAAGAGGCGACCGACCGCACGACGAGGGGCAGCAGCGGACGGGCGCAGGCGCAGCGCGAACGGAACAGACTGCGGCAGGGCCGGGCGGGGGCAGGTGGCGCGGAGGAGATCGCGGCTGTACGGCGGTGGGAGTGGGGTGAGTCGTCCGCGGGACGGGGCCGGGAGGGAGGGCTCGGTCGTCCGGGTGTGGCGGCGGGAGGTGTGGGTGCTGGGCGGACGGGCTGTGGGGTGGGGTCGGGGCCTGTGGATGGGCCTGGGTGGGCGGGTGCGGCGCGCCTGGGTGGTGGGGGCGGGGTGACGGGTGTACGGAGGGGTGGGGTCTCGACGGGTGGGCCTGGTGAGTGGGGCTGACCTGGGGCGTCCTAGAGTGCAGGCACCAGTCGGCACCGTCAGGAGGAATTCGTGTCCGCCACTCCCCCCGTCCGGTCGGGCGGCTTTGCCGAGGCGCTGGCCGCCGGTCCGCTGGTGCTCGACGGAGGGCTGTCGAACCAGTTGGCGGACGCCGGGCACGACCTGTCGGACGAGTTGTGGTCGGCGCGGCTGCTGGCGGACGATCCGGCGGCGATCGTCCGTGCCCACCTCGGGTACTACCGGGCGGGCGCGAGCGTGGCGATCACGGCCAGCTACCAGGCGAGTTTCGAGGGTTTCGCCCGGCGCGGGGCCGGCCGCGCGGAGGCGGCGCGGCTGCTGGGCCGGAGCGTCGAGCTGGCACGGGAGGCCGCACGGCTGGCCGAGGTGGAGCGGCCGTTGTGGGTGGCGGCCTCGGTGGGGCCGTACGGGGCGGTGCTGGCGGACGGTTCGGAGTACCGGGGCCGGTACGGGTTGAGCGTGGCCGAGCTGGCGGCGTTCCACCGGCCCCGGCTGGAGGCGCTGGCGGCGGCCGGTCCCGATGTGCTGGCGGTCGAGACGGTCCCGGACACCGACGAGGCCGAGGCGGTGCTCGGTCTGCTCGGCGCGGTCGGGGTGCCCGCGTGGCTGTCGTTCAGTGTCGAGGGCGAGCGGACCAGGGCCGGGCAGCCGTTGGCGGAGGCGTTCGCGCTGGCGGCCGAGGTGCCCGAGGTACTGGCGGTGGGCGTGAACTGCTGCACTCCGCAGGACGCGGACCTGGCGGTGCGGATCGCCGCCGAGGTGAGCGGCAAGCCGGTGGTGGTGTACCCGAACAGCGGAGAGCGCTGGGTCGACGGCGGCTGGCAGGACGGGCCGACCTTCGCTGCGGCGGGCGGGGACCGGGAGCGGGTGGCGGGCTGGCTGGCCGACGGCGCCCGGCTGGTCGGGGGTTGCTGCCGGGTCGGCGAGGCGCAGATCTCGGGGCTCGCGGAGGCCGTACGCGCCCTCCGGGGCTGACTGCACACCCGGTGAAGCTGACAGCAACTCCGGGGAAACGTGCACGCCCGGCCGTTGGCCTGGCAGACTCATGGCGATACCACTCGGTCGACAATGTCGACCGCCTGTCAGCGGAGGTGTACATGCCCGGCCCGATCCAGTCGCTCTCCCGGGCCGCCGCGATCATGCGCCTGCTGGCCGGCGGTGAGCGTCGGCTCGGCCTGTCCGAGGTGGCCACGGCGCTCGATCTGGCCAAGGGGACCGCACACGGGATCCTGCGCACCCTGCAGCAGGAGGGCTTCGTCGAGCAGGACCCGGAGAGCGGGAAGTACCAGCTGGGCGCGGAGCTGCTGCGGCTGGGCCAGAGCTACCTGGACGTGCACGAGCTGCGCGCCCGCGCCCTGGTCTGGGCCGACGACCTCGCCCGGGCGGCCGGCGAGACGGTCTACCTCGGGGTGCTGCACCAGCAGGGCGTGCTGATCGTCCACCACGTGTTCCGCCCCGACGACACCCGGCAGGTGCTGGAGGTCGGCTCGATGCAGCCGCTGCACAGCACCGCGCTGGGCAAGGTGCTGATGGCGTACGACCCGGTCGCACGCGGGGAGTTGGGCGAGGCGCCGCTGGAGGCGTACACCTCGCGGACGCTGACCGAGCTCGGCGACATCGACGCCGAGTGCGCGCTGATCCGGGAGCGCGGCTGGGCGGACGCCATCGAGGAGACCTGGGAGGGGGTGGCCTCGATCGGCGCGCTGATCCAGGACCGACGGCGCAACCCGGTGGGCGCGGTGTGCATCAGCGGCGCGGTGGAACGGGTCTGCGAGGACGGTTTCGTGCGCCCCTCACTGGTCGCCTCGGTGCGCAGCGCCGCGCGGGCGATCTCCCGGGACCTGGGCGCCGGTCGCTTCTGACCCCCGCCCCTCACAGCGCGTCGAAGCGCGGACAGGCCGAAGCCTGTCCGCGCTTCGGCGTTCTGCCGCGTTTTCGCACCGTTTCGGGGGCGTTTCCGCGAGTGTCAGCCGATCACAGCGAGTGATGGATCACAGGAGTGTCACCCTCCCTTGACGTAGGGGCGATGCGGGGGGGAAGCTCTCCGCATGACGGTCGACATTGTCGAACGGCGTCCGGATAGAACCGGAACGCCACCGTCGGGGTGCGACCCGGGGACGGGACGCACCCGCCCCGTCGCGGACTCCCCCACCGCGACGCGCCCTCCCCCACCTGCTCCGGGCAAAACGGACGCCATACGGACAAAGGAGTCTTAGTGTCCGCCTTCTCCAACGGCGACATCTTCGTCGGCGAAACCCTCGGCACTGCCGCCCTGATACTCCTCGGCGGCGGCGTGTGCGCCGCCGTCACGCTGAAGAAGTCCAAGGCCGTCAACGCCGGTTGGCTGGCCATCACCTTCGGCTGGGGCTTCGCGGTCCTGATCGCCGCATACATGGTCGCCCCCAAGTCCGGTGCGCACCTGAACCCGGCCGTCACCCTGGCCCTCGCCGTCGACAGCGGCGACTGGAGCAAGGTGCCGGTCTACCTCGGCTCCCAGCTGCTCGGCGCGATGATCGGCGCCGTGCTGGTGTGGCTCACCTACCTCGGCCAGTTCCAGGCCAACGAGGAGCCGACGCTCGGCATCTTCTCGACCGGTCCCGAGATCCGGAACCCGATCCAGAACCTGCTCACCGAGATCATCGCCACCATGGTGCTGTGCATGGCGATCCTCACCCAGGGCCTGACCAAGGGCCTCGGCGAGTCCGGCACGGGCGTGCTCATCACCGCCTTCGTCGTGGTCGGCATCGGCCTCTCGCTCGGCGGCCCGACCGGCTACGCCATCAACCCGGTCCGCGACCTCGGCCCGCGCATCGTGCACTCGCTGCTGCCGATCCCCAACAAGGGCGGCTCGGACTGGTCGTACGCCTGGATCCCGGTGGTCGGTCCGGTCGTCGGCGGCCTGCTGGCCGGCGCGCTCTACCACGTCGCGTTCTGACAGAGCCTTCCGAGACACTCCGGGGTTTGCCCCGCACCTACCGGCGGGGACTGAGACTGCGTCACACGCACCGGCCCCGCTCCACCCGAATCTCCCACTGAGCCGAGGACCTTCATGACTGCCAACTACGTCGCCGCGATCGACCAGGGCACCACCTCCAGCCGCTGCATCATCTTCGGTGCCGACGGCCGGATCGTCGCCGTCGACCAGCAGGAGCACCGCCAGATCTTCCCGCAGCCGGGCTGGGTCGAGCACGACGCCGCCGAGATCTGGACCCGGGTCCAGTCCGTGGTCCGGGGCGCGCTGGAGAAGGCCGGTCTGACCAAGGACGACATCCGCGCGATCGGTATCACCAACCAGCGCGAGACCACCGTCCTGTGGGACAAGAACACCGGCGAGCCCGTGCACAACGCACTGGTCTGGCAGGACACCCGGACCGAGGCGCTCTGCCGCGAGCTGGGCCGCAACGTCGGGCAGGACCGCTTCCGCCGCGAGACCGGCCTCCCGCTGGCCAGCTACTTCGCCGGCCCGAAGATCCGCTGGCTGCTGGACAACGTCGAGGGCCTGCGTGAGCGCGCCGAGGCCGGCGACATCCTGTTCGGCACCATGGACACCTGGGTCATCTGGAACCTCACCGGTGGTGTCAACGGCGGCAAGCACGTCACGGACGTCACCAACGCCAGCCGCACCATGCTGATGAACCTGCAGAGCCTGGAGTGGGACGAGAAGATCGCCCAGTCCATGGAGGTGCCGATGGAGGTGCTGCCGGAGATCCGCTCCTCCGCCGAGGTCTACGGCCACGCCGTCGGCGACCTGGAGGGCGTCCCGGTCGCCTCCGCGCTCGGCGACCAGCAGGCCGCGCTGTTCGGCCAGACCTGCTTCGACGAGGGCGAGGCCAAGTCCACCTACGGCACCGGCACCTTCCTGCTGCTGAACACCGGCGAGAAGATCGTCAACTCCTACCACGGCCTGCTGACCACCGTCGGCTACCGGATCGGCGACCAGGCTCCGGTCTACGCCCTGGAAGGCTCGATCGCCGTCACCGGCTCACTGGTGCAGTGGCTGCGCGACCAGCTCGGCATCATCTCCACCGCCGCCGAGATCGAGACCCTCGCCAACACGGTCGAGGACAACGGCGGCGCCTACTTCGTCCCGGCCTTCTCCGGCCTGTTCGCCCCGTACTGGCGCTCCGACGCCCGCGGCGTGATCGCCGGTCTCACCCGGTACGTCACCAAGGGCCACCTAGCCCGCGCCGTCCTGGAGGCCACCGCCTGGCAGACCCGCGAGGTCGTCGACGCGATGGAGAAGGACTCCGGGGTCGAGCTCACCGCCCTCAAGGTCGACGGCGGCATGACCTCCAACAACCTGCTCATGCAGAACATCGCGGACGTCCTGAACGTCCCGGTCGAGCGCCCGTACGTGGCCGAGACCACCGCGCTCGGCGCAGCCTACGCGGCCGGCCTCGCGGTCGGCTTCTGGCCGGACCTGGACACCCTGCGGGCCAACTGGCACCGCGCCGCCGAGTGGACGCCGCGCATGGACGAAGCCACCCGCGAGCGTGAGTACAAGAAGTGGCTCAAGGCCGTGGAGCGCACCATGGGTTGGGTGGAGGAAGACGAGCAGAACTGACCTGAGCCGGTCGGGGCCCGCAGCCCCGACCGGCCGTCGTCGCTTCGTTCGAAGCGTCGTTTGAAGGGATCCGGCCCTGACCAGAGGGCCGGTCCCCCGGTCTCCCAGCAGAGGCCGAACCGCACACCGAGAGGAGACACGGCGCCGCCCGCACCGTGCGCCGTACACACACCATGGCAACCATCCCGACCCTGGGCGCCGAGCGCACCGCCGGACGCACCGCCTCCCGCGCCGAGACCCGCGAGCTGCTGGGCAAGGCGACCTACGACCTGCTGGTGATCGGCGGCGGCATCCTCGGCACGGCCGTGGCCTGGACCGCCTCGCAGGCGGGCCTGAAGGTCGCCATGGTGGACGCGGGCGACTTCGCCGGTGCCACCTCCAGCGCCTCCTCCAAGCTGGTCCACGGCGGTCTGCGCTACCTGCAGACCGGCGCGGTCAAGCTGGTCGCCGAGAACCACAAGGAGCGCCGGGCGCTCGCCACCGACGTGGCGCCGCACCTGGTCAACCCGCTGACCTTCTTCGTCCCCGTCTACAAGGGCGGCCCGCACGGCGCCACCAAGCTCGGCGCGGGCGTCTTCCTGTACTCCGCGCTGTCCGCCTTCCGCGACGGCATGGGCCGGGTCTCCACCGCCGCGCACGCCGCGCAGCAGGTGCCCGCGCTGCGCACCGAGGGCCTGCGCTCGGTCGCGGTCTACGGCGACCACCAGATGAACGACTCGCGCGTGGCCGTGATGACGGTGCGCGCCGCCGTCGACGCGGGCGCCGTGGTGCTCAACCACGCCGAGGTCACCGGCCTGCGCTTCACCGGCGGCCGGGTCACCGGCGCCGACCTCAAGGACCGCCTGGACGGCACCGAGTTCGGTGTCGACGCCCGGCTGGTGCTGAACGCGACCGGCCCGTGGGTCGACCACCTGCGCAAGATGGAGGACGCGGGCGCCGCGCCCAGCATCCGGCTCTCCAAGGGCGCGCACGTCGTGGTCAAGCGCCGCACCCCGTGGCGCGCCGCGCTGACCATCCCGATCGACAAGTACCGCGTCTCCTTCGCCATCCCGTGGGAGGACCACGTCCTGCTCGGCACCACGGACGAGGAGTACACCGGCGACCCGCTCGACGTGCGTGCCACCGAGGCCGACATCGACCAGATCATGGGCGAGGCGGCGCACGCGATCCGCGACGAGCACCTCGACCGCGACCTGATCACCTACTCCTTCGCCGGCCTGCGCGTGCTCCCCGGCGGCCCCGGCGACACCGCCGCCGCCAAGCGCGAGACGGTCGTCACCGAGGGCCGGGGCGGCATGCTCTCGGTCGCCGGCGGCAAGTGGACCACCTACCGCCACATCGGCCGCACCGTGCTGGAGAAGCTGGCGCACGTCTCCGGCACCGGCCTGGCCGAGGACATGTCGCCGATCGCCCGGACCGTTCCGCTGCCCGGTGTCGGCACGCCGAACGCCGTCGCGCACCGCCTGCTGATCGACCGCGAGCCCGGCTCGCGGATGCAGCCGCTGGTCGCCAAGCACCTGGCCAGCCACTACGGCACGCTCTCCTTCGAGATCGCGCACCTGATCGCCGAGAACCCCGAGCTGGGCCGGCCGATCCACGAGGACGGCCCGGACATCTGGGCCCAGGTCGCCTACGCCGCCGACAGCGAGTGGGCCTACACGGCGGACGACGTGCTGCGCCGCCGCACCACGATGACCGTGCGCGGCCTGGACACCCCCGAGATCCGGGAGCAGGTGGAGACCTTCCTCTCGAAGCGCCGCCAGGGCTGAATCCGGCAGGGACCAGCCGCTGACGGCAGGGCGGGCACCCGGGGGTGGGTGCCCGCCCTTCGGCATGTCCGGGGCCTTCGCGTGCCCGGGGCCCGTCGGGGCCGCCGACGGGGGCGGCCCCATGTCGGATGATCCGAGTACCGCTCCGGACGGTTGGCACGCCCGCCGGTCGGGCAGCACGTCACCGATCGTCGGCGGCAGCGGGACGGACGGCAGCGGCCGGACGTCGGCGGCCGGCAGGGGGGAGGAGACGGACGATGGCACGTTTCAACGCCGACGCGGCCCGCGCGCAGCGGCTGGAGGCACTCGGCGGGCGCTGGGAGTTCGAGGTGGACGGCGAGGTGTTCACCCTGCCGGCCGAACTGCCGAGAACCGCCGCGCAGCAGCTCGCCCGGCTGGACGGTTCGGATCCCGACGGCCTGCTGCGGCTGCTGCTCGGGGACCGTCAGTTCGACCGGCTGGGGCGGCACGGGATCAGCGTGCAGGACGTCACCGCGATCCTGTCGGCCCACGGCGCGGAGACCGGTATGAGCCTGGGGGAATCCAAGGCCTCGACGCGCTCCTGAACGAGCACGCCGAGGCCATCGAGGCGGATCTGTTGCGTTACTACCGGCTGGACCTGCTGGACTACCACCGCGGGGCGATGTCGGCGCGGCGGCTTCGGGTACTGCTCCAGCACCTGCCCGGGGAGAGTGCGCTGGGCCGGGCGTTGCGCGCCTCCCCGGCGGCGCCGCCCGAACGGCACGCGGCTAGACGACCAGGCTCAGCGGGAGGATGAGGGCGATGGCGACCACCGAGATCACCGTCTCCATGATCGACCAGGACTTCAGCGTCTGCCCGACGCTCATCCCGAAGTACTCCTTGACCAGCCAGAACCCGGCGTCGTTGACGTGCGAGAAGAAGAGCGAGCCGGCGCCGATGGCGAGCACCAGCAGCGCCGCGTGGGTGCTGGACATGTCGGCCGCGAGCGGGGCGACGATACCGGCGGCGGTGATGGTGGCGACGGTGGCCGAGCCGGTGGCGAGGCGGATCAGAACGGCGATCAGCCAGCCGAGCAGCAGCGCGGGGATGTGCCACTTTGCGGACCACTCGCTGACCGCGTTACCGACGCCGACGTCGATCAGGGTCTGCTTGAAGCCGCCGCCCGCGCCGACGATGAAGACGATGCCCGCGATCGGGCCGAGCGACTTCTCGACGGTGGTCGAGATCCGGGCCCGGTCGAAGCCCGCCGCCCGGCCGAGGGTCAGCATGCCCAGCAGTACGGCGGCCAGCAGGGCGATCAGCGGCGAGCCGACGAAGTCCAGGACGCGCTGGACACCGGCCTTGGGATCGTCGACCACCACGTCGGCGAGGGCCTTGCCGAGCATCAGCACGACGGGCAGCAGGATGGTGGCGAGCACCGCGCCGAACCGCGGGGTGCGCTCGGGGCGCTCGCCGACGACCGGAGCGGTCTCGGCCGGGAGGGCCAGCGGACCGACCCAGCGCTCGGCGAGCCGGGCGAACAGCGGCCCGGCGATGACCAGGGTCGGTACGGCGATCAGCAGACCGAGAGCGAGGGTCACGCCGAGGTCCGCCTTCAGCGCGTCGACGGCGACCAGCGGGCCCGGGTGCGGCGGCACCAGGCCGTGCAGCACGGAGAGTCCGGCCAGCGCCGGGATGCCGATCCGCATCAGCGGCACGCTCGCCCCGTAGGTCAGCGGGGACCGCCGGGCGACCAGCAGCACGATCGGGACCAGCAGCACCACGCCGACCTCGAAGAACAGCGGCAGCCCCAGGACCGCCGCGATCAGCGCCATCGACCAGGGCAGCATCCGCCGGCTGGAGCGGGCCAGCACGGTGTCGGCGATGATGTTCGCCCCGCCCGAGTCGGCGAGCAGCTTGCCGAGCATCGCCCCCAGCCCGATCAGCAGGCCGACACCGCTCACGGTGGCGCCGAAGCCGGTGACGAAGCTGCTGGTCAGCTTGTCGAAGGGGGCGCCGGCCACGGCGGCGAGCACGCCGGAACCGATGGTCAGGGCGAGGAAGGGGTGCAGCTTCAGCTTGGTGATCAGCAGCACGATCACGCCGATGCCGAGCAGCACGGCCGTCAGCAGCAGCCCGTCGCTGTCGGTGTGCGGGAGGGCCGGTGGGGCGGCCGCGAGGAGGGTGGGGGTCACGCGAAGTCTCCATTGACTGGCCGCACTCCGCCCCGGACCGGCGGACGCGCCGCCGCCGAAAGCGATCGGCGGCGAGCGACCGGGAACGAGGGAGTGCGGGGGCGAAGAGTGCCGGACGGGCCCCGGGAGGAGTCCCGAGGAGGCTCAGGAAGGCCCGGAGGTGAGCGGGCGAACCGCGGCTGCGGCCATCTCGACGAGTTCTGCGGGGGTGTGGACGACGTCCAGTACGACACCGTGCTCGTCCGGCTGGAGCGGTTCGAGGGTGGCGTACTGGGAGTCGAGCAGCGAGGGCGGCATGAAGTGGCCGGTGCGCTGGGCGAGGCGGTCCTCGATCAGGCCGTGTCCCCCGCTGAGGTGCAGGAAGAACGCGTCCGGGCAGCCGGTGCGCAGGATGTCGCGGTACTGCCGCTTGAGCGCCGAGCAGGTGACCACGCCGCCCGTCCCGGCCTCGGCGCGTTCGCCGAGCCAGCCGGCGAGGGCGCGCAGCCACGGGCGGCGGTCCTCGTCGTCCAGCGGGATGCCCGCCGTCATCTTGGCGATGTTGGCGGGCGGGTGGAAGTCGTCGGCCTCGACGTGGGGGAGGTCGAGCCGCTCGGCCAGCAGCCGGGCGACGGTGGTCTTCCCGACCCCGGAGACGCCCATGACGACCACGATGGGCCGGTGGGCGGTCGGGTGCTGGTTCTCGACGTTGAGAGCCATGGGGTGGTGCTCCTGTTCTGCCTGCTCGGGTGCAACCTTCACGTAAAGATATGACTTATTCAAGAGGGCGAAACTAAATCGTCATACTTTCTATGCCTGGCGGCCTGCCGCCGCACCGGGGCCCTCTACCCTGGTCGGATGGAAATCCAGGGCCTGCCCGGCCGACTCCTCGCAGACCTCGGACCAGCCATCGCCTCCGGCGAGATCCCGTCCGGCACGGTGCTGCGCAGCGAGGAGCTGGAGACCAGGTACGGCGTCTCCCGCACGGTGGTCCGCGAGGCGGTGCGGATCCTGGAGTCGATGCGGATGGTCGCCTCGAAGCGCCGGGTGGGCATCACCGTGCAGCCGAAGGCGGGTTGGGACGTCTTCGACCCGCTGGTGATCCGCTGGCGGCTCGCCGGGGCGGACCGCTCGGCCCAGCTGCGTTCGCTCGGCTCGCTCAGGGTGGCGGTCGAACCGGCCGCCGCGGCGCTGGCGGCCCGTCAGGCCACCGACGACCAGCGGCGCGAGCTGGGCGCGCTGGCCGTCGAACTGACCGTCACCGCCCGCGCCGCCGACCTGAAGACCTTCCTGCAGCACGACATCGCCTTCCACGCGACCATCCTCAAGGCCTCCGGGAACGAGATGTTCGCGCATCTCGGCGACACCGTCGGCGCGGTCCTCACCGGGCGGACCGAACACCAGCTGATGCCTCATCAGCCGAGGCCGTACGCGGTGCGGTTGCACCGGGAGGTGGCCGACGCGATCTGCGCGGGCGATCCGGAGCTGGCCGAAGCGGCGATGCGCACGATCGTGGTCGGGGCGCTCGAAGAGCTGGACGCGACCTTGGACTGATCCCCATGACCGGTTTGGGCATGATTCGGCGTTTTGCGGGCATGATCGACGCCGAACGGGGCAGTGTGTCGCTCGGGCGGCGCAACGCGCGTCACCCCGACGAGGGGCGCATCACGGCGAGGAGTGGGCCACCTCGGTCCGGTATGCCGTCCGCGCCTGGGGGTCCTGGATGTCCGCTGCACGCCGCCGCCTGCCCGACGAGGTCCGGTCGGCCGCCGTCCGGGCGTGGCTGAGCTTCTCGTGCACCTTGGTGAGCCTGATGGTGGCGACCCTGGCCTCGTACGCGCGCAGCTGGCTGCTGGCACCGGCTCTGCTGGCCACCGGGCTCGGGGTGTTCGGGACGGCCTGGTGCCTGCTGGAGATCCTGATCTCGCGTCAGATCGCCGCGCAGCGGATGCGCGGGCCCAACTCGGCGTCACCGATGTCCGGGAGCCGCGAGCCCGGCCGCCGCCGGGGCCCCGGCCGGACTCCGCTCCAGGGGTGACGCGCCCGTTGCGGCGCGGGAAGCCGGGCGGCGGTGCACGCCGCGCGGGCCCGCGGCACGGGCCGCGTGCGGGACACCGGGTGCGCCGTACGGCCGAACGGCCTACCCTCGTACCGGGGAAGGACCCGCGGCCCGTGCCGCGCGCCACCTGAAGCCGGCGGCGCCGAGTGAGCGGCGCCGCTCCTCGGGCCCGGAGCGGAGACCGCCGGGCACCCCGTCGACACACCCCCGAGGACCCCTGCGGTCCATCGCCATCCACCCACCACGGTGCGCTCCGCGCTGCCGCGGCACGGGAGGAGGAGTCATGCGGAAGAACATCTGGACGAAGAAGACGGGCAAGCCGCTGCGCCGCTGCCTGAGCTGTGCCACCGCGGTCCTGGCCGTGGCAGGCGCCCTGGCGGCCGCCCCCGCCGGCCGGGCCTCCGCCGCCACCGAACTGCCCTTCGGGCCGTACACCTGCAAGCAGGGCTTCGTCTGGCGGACGGCCGTCGCCGACGACCAGGTCTGCGTCACCCCGGCGGACCGCACCGCGACCGCCGCCGAGAACGCGGCGGGCCCCTCCCACCGGGAGCCGGGCGGCGGCCCGTTCGGCCCGGACACCTGCAAGCTGGGCTTCGTATGGCGCGAGACCCGGCCCTCCGACCACGTCTGCGTCCTGCCTTCGCGTCGCGACCAGGCTCGCAGTGACAACTCCAGTGCGGTCGTCCGACTGGTCTTCCCCGGCGGCACCCCACAGGGCGGCGTGACGGTCACCCAGCTGGGCGGCCCGGCGAGCGGGCGTCTGTTGGCGCGCGGCTTCGGCCTGAGCCCTGGCGGCGAGGTCCAGTTCTGGGCCAGCACCTCGGGGATCGAAGCGGCCCAGCTGGGCAGCCTGACCGCCACCGACGCCGGAACTCTGCGCTGGCAGTCCTTCTACAGCGCGACCTGCAGCCAGCCCCGGTCGGCGACCGTCGTGGTCCTCGACGTGGCGAGCGGCGAGGTCACCACGGCCGGAACCACCAGCATCACCCCGTGGTGCTGACCACCGCTCGTCCCTCCACCGACCGGAAGCCCCCGGCCCGCGCGCTCGCGGTCCGGGGGCCGCCGACCGCGCGCCCGGGGCACCCGTCCGGCCGATCGGCGGTCAGCCTCGGTCGCCGACGGCGAAGCCGTACTGCTCGGGCCAGTGGCGGGCGGCGCCGAGCTCGCGGGCCGCGTGCAGCGGCCAGTAGGGGTTGCGCAGCATCTCGCGGCCGAGCGAGACCACGTCGGCCCGGCCGCTCGCCACGATCTCCTCGGCCTGGGCGGGTTCGGTGACCAGGCCGACCGTGCCGGTGGCCAGGCCGCTGCCCGCGCGCACCTGCTCGGCGAACGGCACCTGGTAACCGGGACCGACCGGGATCCTCGCGTCGGGGGTCAGCCCGCCGGTGGAGACGTCGACCAGGTCGACACCGGCCGTCCGGAGCTCCTTGGCCAGCAGGACGGTCTCCTCCGGCGTCCAGCTCGGCCGGTCGTCGACCCAGTCGGTGGCCGAGACCCGGAAGACCACCGGCAGCTCCTCGGGCCACACGGCACGGACGGCCGCGACCACCTCCAGCGCGAACCTGGCGCGCCCGGCGAACGAGCCGCCGTACCCGTCGGTGCGGTGGTTGCTGAGCGGCGAGAGGAACTGGTGGATCAGGTAGCCGTGCGCACCGTGCACCTCAACCACCTGGAAGCCCGCCGCCAGCGCCCGCTCCGCCGAGTCGGCGAAGGCCGTGACCAGTTCGCGGATCTCATCGACGGTCAGCTCGTGCGGCACCGGGCCCTCCGCGGCGTACGGGACGGGGGACGGGGCGACCGTCTGCCAACCGAGCCGGTCCACCGGGAGCGGCGCACCGCCCAGGCGGGGGTTGTCGTGCGACGCCTTGCGCCCGGCATGGGCCAGCTGGATCGCCGGGACCGAGCCGTGCTGCCTGATCAGTGCGGCGGTGCGGGCCAGCTGCTCCTGCTGGCGGTCGTTCCACAGGCCCAGGTCGTACGGCGAGATCCGGCCGTCGGGGCGGACGGCGGTGAACTCGACCATCACCAGACCGGCGCCACCCGCCGCACGGGCCGCCAGGTGCGCGAGGTGGAAGTCGGTGGCGGCGCCGGTCTCGGGGCCTTCGGCGGCCGCCGAGTACATGCACATCGGGGCCAACCAGATCCGGTTGGGAACGGTCAGCGAGCGGAGGGTGATCGGCTCGAAGAGTGCACTCACGGCTGCTCCTTGGGCTGGTGCGCAGGGGTTCCGAACGACACTCGTACGATAACTCTCGTAGTACGACAGCTGTCAAACTACGATTCCTCTCGTACTATCGAGAGGTGACCGAGACCATCGCAGCCGCCGTCGGGGGCCCGTCCGTGCTTCCGGAGCCCGTCCCCGGGGAGATCCGGCTGGAGGCGGTGCTGCACGCGTTCGCGGACCCGGTACGCCTGCGGATCGTCACCGAACTCGCGGTCAGGCAGCACGAGATGACCTGCCAGGCGTTCGGCCTGCCGGTGAGCAAGTCCACCAGTACGCACCACTTCAAGGTGCTGCGCGAGGCGGGGGTGATCCGCCAGTTCCGCAAGGGGACGGCCCGGATGAGCGAGCTGCGCAGGGCCGAGCTGGACGAGCTCTTCCCCGGACTGCTGGACGGCGTACTGAACGGCGTGCTGGCTCAGCGGGCACGTACGGCGGACTGCCCCGACGGGGCCGCCGGGCAGCAGGCCGGCTGAACGGTGCGCCGGATGCGCCGACTGAGCGCGCCGGCTGAACGGACCGGCTGAACGGACCGGCTGAGCGCGCCGGCGCCGGCCGGGGGGGGCGAGACAGGATCACGAAGCCCGCCCGGAGGAGGGCCTCCGCGATGCGGATCGGGCCCCGGTGCGGCACCGCCCCGCGGCGGCCCCGGCGAGCGGGTCGGCGAGGATCCGGCCCGCGACACGGCGAGCTGGTCGCGGGCCGTCCGGCGGGAGTTCGAGGGCGGGATCCGAAGCAGGCGACCGAGGATGCGGAGGGACCCGACCCCGGCCCGGTACGGCGGCACCGGGAGGCTCAGTCCTCGTCCTCCACCTCGTCGTCCGCCTCGCGCGCGACCTTGATGCTGTGGCGTGCGGCGATCCTCAGCAGGCTGGTGATCCGGCCCCGGTACGCCTCGACGCCGTCCTCGTCCCCGGCCTCGTGGGCTGCCGCGAGGTCGAGGCGTGCCTGGGCGAGCTGATCGCGCAGCTCCTGGGCGAACACGTCGGTCACGCGTACAGGATCTATGAATGTGAAGAATTCTTCAAGTCGATCTCCGGGCCCCGACCGGCAGAGTTGCGCAAGAGTTCACCCCGGTACGGCCGTCGGACACAAATGGTCTATACCAATCGGCTAGCCTGTTCCCCGACGTTGTCAACTGAACGGCTGTGGGGGCCAGATGACTGTCGATCACCTTCCCGCACCCCCCGACGACCGGGAGCTCTACTGGTACTTCGGACCGCAACGCCGCTGGGTGCCGATCTGCACCTCGCTCGCCTTCTCGCTCACCGCGGCGACCATGCTCGCCTTCTCGCTGCGCACCCCGGCCCTGTGGCCGTTCCTCGCCGTCCTCGCACTCAACGTGCTCGCGCTGCTGCTCTCCTCGCTCAACGGCCTGCGCGGACGCCGGCTGACCCGGCACTCGCACGAGGTACTGGTCGCGGCCTGGCAGCCCGCCGCGCCACCCGGCGTCGACCTCTACCTGCCGACCTGCGGCGAACCGCTGGACGTCCTCGCCAACGCCTACCGCGCGGTGGCCGCCGTACGGGCGCCGGGCGCCCTCACCGTCTGGGTCCTCGACGACGGCGACCGACCCGAGGTCGCCGAGCTCGCCACCGCGCACGGCTACCGGTACGTCGTCCGGCCCGACCGGGGCCACCTGAAGAAGGCCGGCAACCTCAACCACGCGCTCACCCTCGGCAGCGCCGAGTACGTCGCCGTCCTGGACGCCGACTTCGCACCCCGCCCCGACTTCCTGCACCACCTGCTGCCCTACTTCGCCGACCGCCGGACCGGCATCGTGCAGAGCCCGCAGTGCTTCGACACCGACGGGTCCATGGGGTGGATCCAGCGCGCCGCAGGCTCCGCGCAGGAGTGGTTCTTCCGCTGGATCCAGCCCTCCAGGGACGCCAGCGACGCCGCGATCTGCTGCGGCAGCAACGCCGTCTACCGGCGCAGCGCCATCGACGCCGCGGGCGGCTTCGCCAGGCTGGAGCACAGCGAGGACATGTACACCGGACCCGCCCTCTTCGAGCGCGGGTTCCGCACGCTCTACGTCCCCGTCCTGGTCGCCAAGGGCACCTCGCCGGACAGCCTCGGTTCCTTCGTCAACCAGCAGTACCGCTGGGCGATGGGCAACCTGCACCTGCTCGGCGGCACCTCGCTGCGCCGGATCGGCCCACCCTGGCGGATGCGGGCCTGCTTCTACGAGGGGGTCGTCGGCTACCTGGCGACGGCCGTCAACGTCTTCGCCGCACCGCTGCCGCCGCTGGTGATGATGTACTGCTGCCCCGGGCGGATCCGGCCCTGGCACGTCCTGCCGCTGCTCGCGCCGCTCTGGCTCTGGCACGTGCTGCTGCCCCGGGTCAGCCGAACGCGCTGGCGGATCGAGGTGGTCCGCGCCAACGTGCTGATGAGCATCGCCGCCGGAGCCGCCCTCCTGCACACGCTGCGCGGGCGCAGCGCGGCCTGGGTGCCCACCGGCGCCGGGCCCGGCCGGCCGGGCGGGCCGGACCGGACCGGACCGGATCAGACCACGGGACGGTAGTGCGTGGTCAACCGGCGCTCGTCGTCGAGGACGTGGAACGCCACCATGGGCGGGTGGTCGAAGGTGACCGTCCCGCCCTCCTCCCAGGGGAGGTTGACGGTGGAGACCACTCCGGGGGCGACCAGCAACGGCAGTCCGGCGAAGGTGGTCGCCGCCGGGGTGTGCGAGTGCCCGCAGAGCAGCGCGACGACCCGCGGGTGGCGGCCGAGCAGCTCGGCCAGGCGCTCCTCGCCGAACTGCCTGATCTCGTCCACGTACGGGACGTGCAGCGCCACCGGCGGGTGGTGGAAGGCGACCAGGGCCGGCACCTCGGGGCGGGCGGCGAGCTGCCGGTCCATCCAGTCCAGGGTCTCGTCGTCCAGCAGTCCGTCGTGCCGGCCGGGGATGCTGGAGTCGCACATCAGCACCGTCGCCCCCGGCAGCTCGTGCACCCGGTTCACCGGGCCGCCGGCGGCCTCCTCGCCGAGCAGCCCGGCCCGGTAGGCCTCGCGGACGTCGTGGTTCCCGGGACAGGTGAGGACGGTGTGGCGGGAGTCCAGCAGCTTGGCCGCCGTCTCGTACTCGGCGGGCAGGCCCTGGTCGGCGATGTCGCCCGTGACCAGGACGGCGTCCAACTCGCCCGGCAGTCCGTTCAGGTAGTCCATCACCCTGGCGGTCCTGGCCGCCGCCCGCTCGCCGCCGTCGCCCTCCCGGTCCTGGCCGAGATGTACGTCGCTGACCTGTGCAAGTACCAGCATCCTGCCCCCAAGTGTCCGGTGCGGGCGGAGTTCCGGGCCCTCCGACCTCTCGTGGACCGATGCTACCGAGCCCCGGCGGGCGCGATCACCGCGGCCGCGCGGTCCCGTCGCCGGCGGGGAGTCCGGCTGCCGTACCGGCTGCGACCGTTCTGCCCCCGGGTCCGGGACCCGGCCGTCGCGGCCGTCTTGATTGTCTTGATTGTCCGTCCGGCCGAACGGCACGCGTTGCACCTCCAGGGGCCGACCCGGCCCCTGGAGGGCTGTGCTCAGACGGTTGCCGCCTCCGCCGGACGCTTGAACATCCGGGTGGCGGTGATCTCGCCGTGGATGGTCGGGCCGTCCGGGTCCTGGGGCGCCGGCAGGCCGGGGCGGAGGTGTTCCTCGACCGAGATGTACTTGAGTCCGGCCCTCAGGTCGGCGTCGTTGCGCAGCCGGATGACCAGCGGGAACTCCGCCAGCGCCGTGGTGTCGAACAGGCCGGTGGTGTAGATCAGCTGGACGCCGAGGGCGTCTGCCACCGCTCGCTGGAGCTCCAGCAGGTAGGTGGCGTTGGCGCGACCGATCGGGTTGTCCAGGAAGAGCGTTCCGGCGTGGCGCAGCTGGGACTGGCCCCGGTCGTTGGCGCGCAGCGCGGCCATCGTGCAGTAGAGCGCGATGGCGGCGGTGAGCAGCTGGCCGCCGGAGAAGACGTCGGACATCTGGCCGACGCCGACGCGCTCGGCGCGCAGCACGGCGTCCGGCTTGAGGATCTCGACGCTGACGCCCTTGGGGCCGATCGCCGCGGCGACTCCGCGCAGCAGCAGGGACATGCCGTCCCGGCGCAGGTCGGAGTTCTTCCTGACGGCGGCCCGGGTGGCCTCGTCGATGACCTCGCCGAGGCGTTCGACCAGCAGCGCGTGGTCCGGGTCCTCGAAGCGGATCCGCAGGAACTCCTGCCCCGACCACTCCCCCAGGCCCTCGGGCAGCCGGGAGAGCCGCTGGGCCGCCCGCAGGGTGGCGAGCGAGCTCTCCACCAGCCCGCGCAGGCGGTCCACGATGGACCCGCGGTTGCGCTCCAGCTGCGTCAACTCGTCGCTCAGGACGCGCAGTCGGGGCGCGAAGGCGGCGGCCCAGGCGGCGGCGTGGTCGGGCAGGGCGGCGGCGGGCAGCTCACGGATCTGCTGGCGCGCGGGGGTGCGGACGGCCTCGTACCGGGCCGCGTTGGCGTGCCGGATCAGGGCGTCGGCGGCATCGCGGACGGCGAGTTCGGCGGCGGTCAGCTCGGTGGCCGCGGCGCGCAGGGTGCGGCGGGTCTCGTTCGCGGTGCTGCGGGCCTCGGCGAGGCTGCCCAGGTACGGCTCCGAACTCTGCTCGGGCTCCTCGGGGTTGTCGCGCAGGCCGTCGCGGAGCTGGCCGGCGGCTTCGTCGAAGTCGGCGGCGGCGCTCTGCGCGGCGTCCAGCGTGCGCTGCAGGTCGGCGTACTCGGTCCTGGCCGTCTCGACCTGCTCGCGGCGCTCGGCGAGCAGCGAGGTGGCGGTGCGCAGCAGGGTCTGGGCGTGCTCGGGGTCGGTGGGGACGAGGTCCTCGGGCAGCTCGGTGTGGGCCTCGGCGCCGTCGGCGGGAGCGGAGCGCTCGGCCTCGCCGCGCAGGCGGCCGAGTTGCTCGCTGGCGGTGGCGGAGCGGGCCTCGATGGTGGCGACCAGCTCCTCGGCACGGGCGGCCGCCGCCTGGCGGGCGGGGCCGTCGGCGCCGTCGGGGCTGGAGAGCAGCTCCTCGGCCCGGGTGCGGACCTTGTTGGTGAGCCGGTCGAGTTCGGTGGCGGCGGCCGCCTCGTCGCCTTCGGCACGGGCCTGTTCGGCGCGCAGGTCGGCGCCGACGCCGACCTTCTCGTACAGCTGGGACGCCGACCGGTACGCCTCCCGCAGGGTGGGCAGCGAGGCGGGGGCCTGGTCCGGCTCGTCGGTCTCGGTACCGGCGGAGATCTCGGCGCGTTCGGCGCGCAGGGTGCGGGCGGTGCGGCGGGCGTCGTCGGCGGCGCGCTGGGCGGCACGGCGGTCCTCGTCGCAGGTGCGGGCCCGCTCGGCGCAGACGGCCTGCCGGCGCTCGCACTCGGCGGCGTCCTCGGTGAGTTCGCGGCGGCGGCGGGCCCAGTTGGCGCGCTCGCGCAGCCGGAAGGCGAGTCCGGCCAGGGCGTCGGCGCGGCGGCGGGCGCGCTGGGCGATCTCGCGGTGCTCCTCGTGGGTGGCGGCCGCGGCGGCGTGGTCGGTCTCGGCCTCGGCGTGCTCGGCGCGCAGGGTGGCGAGTTCGGCGGCGGCGGTCTCGGCGGCCACTGCCGCGGCCTGGGCGGCCTCGGCGAGTTCGGCCAGGGTGCCGGGCGGGCAGCTGGCGTGCCAGGAGGCGAGGCGGGCGGCGAGAGCGCGGTCGCCGCCGAGGCGGGCGGCGAGTTCGCGGATGTGCTCCTCGCGGGCGGTGGCGCGGGCGCGCAGCTCGCGGCGCTCGCCGTCGGCGGCGCTCTCGTCGTGCATGGCCGGGTTCGGCGGCACGACGAAGAAGGGGTGGGACACGGGCTCGTCGGTGTTCGCGATCGGGGCGATCAGCGCGGCCGCCGTGCCGACGGCGACGGTGGAGCGGGGCAGCAGGGCGGCGCTCTGCAGGGCCTCGCGGGCGCGGTCGAGCGAGCCGGGGTCGGTGACGACCACGCCGTCGACCAGTTCGGGACGGGCGGCGAGGATCGCGTCGTGGTCGGCCGGGTCGACGGACTGGGCCAGGTAGCGCCAGCCGGGCAGCGCGGGGATGCCGTGCTCACCGAGGTACTCGACGGTGGCGAGCACGTCCGGACCCGGCGGCAGCAGACCGCCGTCACCGAGGGCGGCGAGGATGCGCGAGTCGTCGGCGGCCGCCGTGCGGAGGTCGAAGAGGGTGCGCTCGGCGGTGGCGATGGCCTGGTCGAGCTGCTCGCGCAGGTCGTCGGCGGTGGCGTCGAGCACGGCGGGGGTGAGGAAGCCCTCGCCCTCCTCGGCGCCCTCCTGGTAGGGCGTCAGGGAGAACAGGTCGGCGAGCCGGGGTTCGGTGGCGAGCAGCGCGGCGGTGCGCTGTTCGGCGGCGAGGGCGCGCCGGGCGGCGGTGTGGGCGTCGCTGGCGCGGGCGGCGGCGAGTTCCGCCTTCGCCTCGAGACCGGCGGCCTCCCGGACCCGGGCGGCGGACTGCTCGGCGACGGCCCGGACCTTCTCCAGCGCGACGCCGGCGGCCTTCTCGGCGTCGGCGGCGAACAGTGCGGCGCGGGCCGGGTCGGGCTCGTCGGCCTCGGCGTCGATCCAGCCGGCCTCGACCGCCGCCTGGGTCTCCTGCTCGACCTCGGCGAGGCGCTGGCGCAGGTGCTCGTCCTCGCTGCGGGCCTTCTGGGCGGCCGTGGCGGCGGCGGTGGCCTCGGCCTGGGCGGTGGAGCCGTCGGACTGCAGCTCCTCGGCGCGCAGCTCCTCCTGGTCGGCGCGGGTCTCGGCGGCGACGGCGGCGGTCTCCAGCGCACGGGCGAGGGCGCCCGCGGCCTTGGCGCGGGCGGCGAGCGCCGGGGCGGCATCCAGCTCGGCCTCGCGGATCGCGGCGGCGACCCGGGCCACCCGGTCGGCGGCGGCGCGGTGGCGCAGCACGGCCTCGGCGGCCTGCCAGGCGGAGTGCAGCGTCCGGGCCTCGATCAGCTCGCGGCGCAGGGCGGCGGCTTCGGTGGTGGCCGCGGCGAGGCCGAGGGTGGCGTGGCGGTGGGTCAGCTCGGCGACGATCAGCGAGTGCCGGGTGCGGTCGGTCTCGGCGGCGGTGACGGCACCCGCGGCTGCGGCGACCTCGACAGCGAGGTCCTGGGCGCGGTCGCGTTCGGCGGCGGCGCGGCTGGCGAGCGCGTGGGCCAGTCGACGGGTACGGCGCTCGGCGCTGCGGTGGGTCTCGCGGACGCTCTCCCGGGCGGTGGTGCAGTCGACGATCCGCTGGAGCAGGTCGAGCGAGCCCGCGGTGAAGTCGCGCTCGGCGGTGAGTTCGGCGCGGCGGCCGAGCTTGGCGGCGAAGCCGTGCACCAGGTCGGCGAGGCCGTCGGTGTCACGGGTGTCGGTGACCGCGCGCAGCAGCAGGTCGGTGAAGTCGGAGTCGTGCTTGACCGCGAAGAGACCGGCGGCCTCGCCCTCGTCGGCGTTCATCTCGCGCTGGTAGCGGAAGAGTTCGGGGTCCAGGCCGAGCTCGCCGAGGTGTTCCGTCCAGCGGTCGTGGCCGTCCTCGAAGGTGAGGTCGAGGTACGGGTGGCCCTTGCCGGTCTCGGTGAGGGCGTCGCGGAAGCCCTTCATGGTGCGGCGGCGGCCGCGGGCCTTCTGGTCGGCCAGGTTGATCCGCTCGGCGACCGGGAGCGAGTCGAGGGTGAGACCGGGTCCCGGCCGGAACGAGTACCAGAGTTCGGCGAACTTGCGCGGGTCCGAGGAGACCTGGCGGCCGCGCCACTCGCTGACCTTGCCGACCACGATCAGCTCACCGGTGACGGTGTGCTGCCATTCCAGGGCCACGTGCCCGCAGTCGTCGGCGAGCAGGAACTTGCGCAGCACGCCGGAGCTGGCGCCGCCGAGGGTGTTGCGGTGGCCGGGCAGCATCACCGAGAAGATCAGCTTGAGCAGGACGGACTTGCCGCCGCCGTTCTCCAGGAAGAGCACACCGGCGGGGGCGGGGCGGCGCTGCGGGCCTTCCGGCTCCGCGCCGAACAGGCCGATCTGCTGCGGCGCGGGCTCGGGCACCGGTTCGCCGACGCCGCGCAGGTCGAGCACCGTGTCGGCGTAGCGGGCGCCGGCCGGTCCGATCGAGTAGAGGCGGACCCGGTTGAGCTCGTACATGAGGTGCGGATTCTCCTGGAGCTGGGCTGATCAGAGGGTGGAGCCGGGCCGTGGGGGCGGCCGGGCCGGGAGTGCGGGTGACGCCGGGAGTCCGTGACGCCGGGCGGGCGGTGCGGACGGGCGGTGCGGGGTGCGGGCCGGGTGCGGGCGGGGTGGTTCAGAGGGCGTGGAACGGCAGGCCGGCGTCGGCGACCAGGTCCTCGCTGTGGTCGGCGGGCAGCAGGCTCGCGGTACCGTCCGAGACGGCGACCACACCGAGGTCGAGCAGCTCGGCCATCGCGGCGGTACCCGCCAGGTCGCGGACCTGGAGCTGGTAGCGCGCGGTGGTGCGGTAGGTGCCGCCGGAGTCGTCCGAGACCTTCTGCAGGAAGCCGGAGTCGACCAGGAAGAGCACCGCCTTGGAGACGATGCCGATGGTCGAGCCGGCCAGGCGGCGGGCGTCCTTGGTGGCGCCGGTGGCACTGCGTCGGGCCCAGACCCGCCAGGCGGACTCCAGACCGGGCGCGTCGCTGGCCGGGTCGGTGTTCGCGCCCGCGGCCTCCGCCTGCTCTTCCAGCCGGCGGCAGGCCTGGCGGACGAAGGCGTCCACGCCGTTGACGCTGACCCGGCCGAGGTAGCCGTCGTCGGCCAGGTCCTCCGGGCGCGGGAAGGACATCGCGGCGACGGCCAGGTGTGCCAGGCCGTGCAGGAACCGGTCGGTGGACTCGGCGGCGGCGCGGCGGGAGTAGTCGCCCATCCGCACGGCGAAGACGGACTCCTCGGCGGCGGCGACGGCCATCCCCGCACGCGGGGAGACCTCCAGCACCACCAGGCCCATACCGGTCGCGACGGCGTCGGCCAGCCTGGCGAAGGCCAGGTCCTCACGGTGACGGCGGATCAGCTCGGCGTACTCCGCGTCGCGGGCCGGGAGCAGCTTGGCCTGCAGGCCGAAGGAGACCAGCCGGGCGGCGTCGGCGACGTCTGCGGGCGTGATCGGGGCCGGGGCGGGCTCGGGATCGGCCGCCCAGTTCGCGTCGGGGTGAGTGATCACGGACGGTGCTCCTTGCGGGTGGTACGGGGAGGAACTGGACGGCTCACGGGCCGGCGGCGAGCCACGGGGGGCGCGGGGTGCCGGCGGCGAGCCACGGCGGGCGCGGGGAACTGCGCGAAACGGAAGGCGTCCGTGCCGCACCGTCTCCCGGAGGGCAAGCGGCACCGGCCCAGCGCGCGGACGCGGGGCGCCGGTTGACGTCCGGCCCCGAGCGCACGGCGCCGGCCCTCCGACCCGCGCGGTTCCCCGCGCCCCTTGAGGCCCGCCGGTTGACGTCCGGTACCGGCCGGACCACGGCGGCCTTCCGCAGTGCGCGGTTCCCCGCGCCCCCGGGCCGTCTCCATCCTGGGCCTCGCCGCCGTGGGACTCGCCGTCGTGGGCCGTGCCGCCGTGGGCGCCGTCGGCTGACGGCCGGTCATCAGCTTGCGTCCTTGCGGTCGGCCGCCATGCCGACGGCGTCGAGCATGGCACTGCCGACGATCAGGTCCGCACCGCCGAACTCGGGGTCGTCCAGCCGGGTGCCGTCGTCCACCGCGAAGAGCAGGCGCTCCTCGCCCTGCCGGTACGCGGTGCCGACCGGCGGGCTCGCGGCGTGCACGGCCAGCAGGGCGACCAGGTAAGGGAGTTCCGGATCCTGCCGACGGGCCTCGGCGAGCAGGCCGGAGAGGCGTCGGGGGGCGTCGGCGGGGAGGTCGAGCAGCTCCAGCGCGGCCTCCAGCTGGGCCTCGGAGAAGCGGCTGTCGTCGGGGGTGGCCACCAGGTCGGGGTCGGGCAGCTCGGCGCCGAGGTGCTCCCGCTCGACGGGCGGGGTGAACAGCAGGTCGACCAGGTCGGCGACGCGCACCGAGACCGGGGTGCGCAGGCCGATGCCCCGGGTGAAGAAGGCGTCGGTCGGCCGGGTGGCCTCGGCTATCGGCAGGCCGAGCAGCGGGGCGAGCAGCTGGCCGTAGAGGTCGATGCCGCTGCGCGCGCTGGGCGTGGCGAAGGCCTGGCGGTCCTGCTCCGCGCGGAACAGCGGGCCGGCCTCCAGCAGGCGGGTCTGCAGCTGGGTGTGGCGGCGGATGCAGTCCTTGACGATGTCGACCAGTTCGGCGGCGCGGCGCTTGTGCTCCGGCTCCTCGGTCTCGTCGCGGGCCTTGCGGATGTTGGTGAGGATCGCGTTCTCGTGCCGGTACCGGTCGGCGATGTGGTCGAGCGCCTCGTCGATCAGGTCGGGGATGGCCTGCATCCAGTCCACCGCGCGGACGTTGCGGCGGGTGGCTTCCAGGGCGCGGCGCAGCGTCTCGGCGTACTGGACGGTGCGGTAGCGGGCCTGCTCGGCGGCGAGCTGGGCGTCGGCGAGCCGCCCTCGGCGGATCAGCACCTCCAGCTTGACCTCGGCGGCGATCTGGGCGGACGTCACGTCGGTGTCGAGCGCGCCGACCAGGACGTTGACCGCTTCGTCGGTGGTGCGCAGGTAGACGCCGCCGTCGGGACCGGGCACTTCCTCGATCAGTTTGAAGTCGTAGTCGCGCCTGATGTAGGCACCGTCGGCGGCGAAGGTGCCGTAGACCGCGCGGAAGCCCCGGTCGACGCTGCCGACGTTGATCAGCGACTCCAGCACCCAGCGGGCGACCCGTTCGTGCTCGGTGGCGGTGCGGGCCGGGTTCTGCGCGGCGACCCGGGGCAGCAGGCGGGCCAGTACGGCGTCCCGGTCGGCTCCGGTGTCGAAGTCCATGTTGAGCGTGACCAGGTCGATCACGGCCAGGCCGACCTCGGCCATGGTGTACGAGCCGTACTCGCCGGCCAGGTTGACCTTGCGGCTGTCGAGGTCGTGCAGCGGGGCCGTGCAGGCCAGCGCCTTGAGTCGGCGGGCGAGCCCTTCGTCGGCGGCCGGGCCCGGGGCGGGCCGGGCGGCTGCGGCGGGCGGCCGGAGCTCGTGCTCGGCGCTCTGATCTGCGATGGCGGTCACGGGGGACAAGATTAGAGGTTTACCCCGGGAAGGTCCGAAACGAGCCCGGTCGTCCCGGCTCCCGGCGGCCCGAGATCGAGTTGAACGCGTTCAATTCGAGGGCTGGAGTCGGCCGCGAGGCGAGCGGGCGGGAGGCCCGGCCGCCGCTCCGACACATGCGGGACATGATCGTGACAGAAACTGCCGGTCATGGGACCGGCGGACGGACAGAGCCGGGGCGGGAGCGCCGGAGCCGGAGCCCTCGAACTGCGGCGGATCAGGACCTGGCTGTGGATCTTCGTGGTCTGCCTGGTGGCCAGCGGGCCGACCGCCTTCCCGCTGCGGACCGAGTCGCGCCGGCTGGCCGACCTGATCGGCGGCTCACCGCTCGGCGGCGCCTTCCCGGAGGCGACCGCCTGGGCGGAGCGGGTGCGCGACAAACTGGCCGACACCGGCGCGCTACCCCTTCATCGCCTACGGCACCGACTGGCCGGCCTTCGCGCACCCCGTGATCGCGGTCGCCTTCCGGGGGCCGGTCCAGGATCCGGGCGCAATGTCCGGGTGATCAAGTGGGCGGTGATCGCCTGCGCCGGGGTCGTCCCGCTGGCACTGATCTGCGGTCCGCTGCGCGACATTCCGCTGTACTGGCGATTCATCGATATGTCGTTCGGCATCGTGGGCGTGCTGCCGCTGCTGATCGTGCTGCGCGGGATCCGGCGTCTGGAGCGGGCCGGCGCCCGGCAGGCCGGCCCCTCGCCGACGGCCTGACCCTGCAGGCCGTGCGCGTGCCGTGCAACTGCCAAGCGAATGCGGAGCCGTAGCGGGTTCCACCACTCGGCGGAGCGCGTGGCGGCCCGGTGCACGCTCCCCTACCGGGTCACGTTCACCCCGGCCACCGGCCAGGCCCTACCATCAACCCGAACAGCGGGCCTGGGCAGGCGCGGCAGCAGGACGCGGGAGGCGGGCGTGGCGTGGCCGATGCGGTGATCGATCTCAATGCGGATCTCGGCGAGGGATTCGGACGCTGGAGCCTGACCGACGACGAGGCCCTGCTCTCCGTGGTGACCAGCGCCAACGTGGCCTGCGGCTTCCACGCCGGCGACCCCTCCATCATGCGCCGGGTCTGCGCGCTGGCCGCCGAACGCGGGGTGCGGATCGGCGCCCAGGTCTCGTACCGCGACCTGGCCGGGTTCGGGCGCCGGGCGATGGACGTCCCGCCGGAGGAGCTCGCCGACGAGATCGCCTACCAGATCGGCGCACTCCAGGTCTTCGCCCGCGCGGCCGGCTCCCGGGTCTCGTACGTGAAGCCGCACGGCGCGCTCTACAACAAGGTGGTGGGCGACTCCGAGCAGGCGGAGGCGGTGGTGGCGGGGGTGCTGCGGGCCGGAGCGGTCTGCGACGGGCCGCTGCCCGTACTCGGACTGCCCGGCTCGCGGCTGCTGGCGGTGGCCGAGGGCGTCGGACTGCCGGTGGTCGCCGAGGCGTTCGCCGACCGGGCCTACACCTGGGCGGGCACCCTGGTACCGCGCCGCGACCCGGAGGCCGTGGTGCACGACCCGGAAGCGGTGATCGCGCGCGCCGTGGGCATCGCCCGGGACGGCCTGGTCACCGCCGTCGGCGGCGAACCGGTCGCGGTCGAGGCCCGTTCGCTCTGCGTGCACGGCGATACGCCCGGCGCAGCCCAGCTGGCCTGGCGGGTGCGCGGCGCACTGGCCTCGGCCGGCGTGCGGGTCGAACCGTTCTCCTGACAGGATCCGGCGGAGCGGCACGGGTCCAGGCACCGGCGCTGGCACCGGCGCCGGCAGGGCGGGAACAAGGGCAAGGGCGCGGCACGGCAGGGGGGTTCGGTGACGACGACAGGGGGTGGCGTTCCATGGCAGAAGGTTTGACGTTGCGCCAGGTCGGCGAGGACGCCGTGCTGGTGGAAGCCGACCGGATCGAGCGGGTGACCGCGCTGTACGTCGAGCTGCTGGCCCGGCGGGCCGAACTCCCGGAGATCACCGAGATCGTGCCCGCCGCGCGAACCGTGCTGCTGGACGGCGTCGCCGACCGCCCGCTCCTGCTGCGGACGCTGGCCGGGTGGTCGATCCCCCTGCACCCGCCCGCAGAGGGCCCGCTGGTGGAGGTGCCGACGGTCTACGACGGAGCCGACCTGGCCGAGGTCGCCGCGCTGTGGGGCGTCTCGCCGCAGGCGGCGGTCCGGATCCACAGCGAGCCCGAGTACCGGGTGGCGTTCTGCGGATTCGCCCCGGGCTTCGGCTACCTGACCGGCCTGCCGGAACGCTACGAAGTGCCCCGCCGCGAGACTCCGCGCAGCTCCGTGCCGGCCGGATCGGTCGCACTGGCAGGCCCGTTCACCGGGGTCTACCCGCGCGCCTCCCCCGGCGGCTGGCAGCTCCTGGGCCGCACCGCGCTCACCCTCTGGGACATCCGGCGCGAGCCCCCGGCGCTGCTCGCCCCCGGCGTCCGGGTGCGCTTCGTGCCGGTCCGTGGCACCGCAGACGCACCGGCGATCTGACAAAGTATCACAAACCTTCGGGAGGGCGAACGATGAGCGGCCTGCTGGTGGTGCGGCCGGGCCCGTTGACGACGGTCCAGGACCTCGGCCGGCGCGGCGTGGCACACCTCGGCGTACCTCGCGGCGGCGCCCTGGACGGACCCGCCCTGCGTGCCGCGAACCGGCTGGTCGGCAACCCGCCCGGGGCGGCGGCACTGGAGACCACCATGGGCGGCGTCGCGCTGGAGGCGCTCGCCCCGGTGCTCGTCGCGGTGACCGGCGCACCCGCCCCCGTACGGGTCGGCGGGCGCCCCGCCGCGTGGGGCGGGCCGGTGGCGGTGCCCGCAGGGGCGGTGGTCGAGGTCGGGCCCGCCACGCACGGGGTGCGCAGCTACCTGGCGGTGGCGGGCGGCTTCGCGGTGCCCGAGGTGTTCGGCAGCCGCTCGGCCGACCTGCTGTCGGGACTCGGCCCGGCACCGCTGACCGCCGGTCAGGTGCTGCCGGTCGGCCCCGCCGTCGGGCCGCACCCCGGTGTGGACCTCACGCCGTTGCCCGCTCCCCCGGCCGAACTGGTGCTGCGGCTGCGGCCCGGCCCCCGGGCCGACTGGTTCGCCGCTGCGGCGCTGGCCGGGCTGGCGCACGCCCGCTACCGGGTGGCCGCGGCCAGCAACCGGATCGCGCTGCGCACCGAGGGCCCCGCACTGGCCAGGGCCCGGACCGGTGAACTCCCCAGTGAGGGAATGGTGCTGGGGGCCGTCCAGGTTCCGCCGGACGGTCTGCCCGTGATCTTCCTCGCCGACCACCCCACCACCGGCGGCTATCCGGTGATCGGCGTCGTCCCGGCCCCCGACCTCGCCGCCGCCGCCCAGTCCCGCCCCGGCACCCCGATCCGGTTCTCCCTCCTGCGCGGCCACCCCGGCCCCTGACCGGGACGGCCCGCCCCGCGCTCCGCCGCCGCCGGGTCGGACAACTCCCCCCGGGCAGCGGTCAGTTCTTCCGGAGGGCCGCCAGGAAGACGTCGGGCTGGTCGAGACTGAGGCGCAGCTCACGCAGACGCACGGGGATCTGGACGGCGTAGGCGCGGACCGGCGGATCGACCTCCAGCCGGACCAGCCCCCTGGCCGAGCCGTTGACCAGCCAGTGTCCGCCGAAGCCGTGCACGCCCCAGCCGGTGACCCCGCCGCTGTCGGGGCCGGCGGAGCGGATCGAGCTCAGCGGGATCCGCGCGCGGAAGGCCCAGCCCAGCCGCACCGTGACGGCGCCCTCGCCGATCCGGACGCCCGCCCGGCGCCGTCCCAGGCCGAATGCGGTGGCCAGTGGGGCGAACCGACTGTCGTAGCGGATCGGGAAGTCGGAGGTTGTCACACCGTCAGCTTCGCACACCATCGGTTGGAGGAACGCCCGTTCGAACGGTCTTGACGCGGTGTTGATGCCGCGGACAGCAGCCGTACACCTCGGCTGTCCACGTTCGACCGGATCCGACCCCCGCGCCGCCCCGACGAGAACAGGACCGCGGATGAGTACCGCCCCACGGACCGCTTCGGCAGGCGCCCGGTGATCGACTGGCTCCACGCGGCCGCCCTCGGCGAGCGGGCGGGCCGGTCTGCGGATCAGCTCCCGGCGGAGCGGCGGCGCCACCAGACCGTGCCGACGACGGCTGCCGCCAGGACCACCACCACCGTGATGATCACCGGGGCGCTGCCGGAGGACGAGCTGCTGTCGGACGTCTTCGTCGCAGCCGACGCGGAAGCGGAAGCCGAAGCCGGAGCGGAGACGGACGCAGAGGCAGCGGCGGAAACGGAGGGGGAAGCGGAAGCCGGGGCACTCGGGGTCGCGGAGGCGGACCCGCTCGCGGTCGGGTCGGGCGGCAGCGGGGTCGCCCCGGCGGCCGCAGCGGCCAGCTTGAGGACCGGAGCCGGGTGCTCCGGGGTGACCCCGGACTGCGGCAGCTCGATCCAGCGGTCGACGTGACCGTCCGAGTAGGTGACCAGCGACTTGAAGACCAGTTCCCTGGCATCCGGCAGTTGCCGGACCTTGATCTTGTAGTCGGCGGCCTTGGACGGCGCCAGCGCGGGACCGGCGACGGTGTAACCGTCGGCGGCGGGCGTGAGCGTCCACCCCTGCGGACCGTCGGCGAGCGTCACGTCCCCGGGTGCGATGCCCGTCGGCAGTGCCACCCGGATCTGGCTGATGCCGGCCGTGTCCGACTCGCCCTCCGCGTTGAACGAGACGACCGCGCCGACGGCCAGCGCCTGGGCACCGTCCGACTCGACCTCGACGTGCGCCAGCGCGGGGCCCGCCAGCGCGAGTACGCCCGCCAGGGCGGCGACGGGCGTGGCGACACGGGCGAGGAGGCGCGACGGGGAACGGTTCATGAGAGCAGTTGCTCCAGGGAGGACGGAAGCACGGACGAGGACGGCCAGAGCGGCCGAACGGCCCCGCCATCATGCCCCAACCGGCGCCGACCCGGATACGGGGCGACCGTTCCCCGTCACCTCGCGCCGCACCGCCCGTCGGAGCCGCCCGTCGAGCGGGGGCGACGGCCCGGCGGGCCCCGTGCCGTCGGTCCGACCGGCGGCACGGTTCCGCACCCAGCGGATGCCTGCGGCTAGGTACGGTCCCGCGAGGTCAGCCGCCCGCGAACCGCGGCGTGGACCTCGGCCTCCTCGGCCGGGTCGGCGGCGAGGCGGCGCAGGCGCTCCAGCACCCGGACGTCGCCGGTGGTGGTGACGTGCCGGGCGGCGAGTTCGCGGGTGGTCTCCTCGCAGTCCCAGAGGCACTCGACGGCGATGCCCCGG
The DNA here is from genome assembly GCF_042264695.1 of Kitasatospora sp. NPDC056138. Lineage (NCBI taxonomy): Bacteria > Bacillati > Actinomycetota > Actinomycetes > Kitasatosporales > Streptomycetaceae > Kitasatospora > Kitasatospora sp. NPDC056138. The sequence continues at coordinate 36,462 of NZ_JBHJVK010000039.1, forward strand.
GCGAAGTGCGGGTCGGTCACCGCCAGGGCCCGGGCAGCGCGGCCGCGCAGCTCGGAGGAGGCCGCCTCACCGTAGATGTGGCGCAGGGCGGGGACGGCGTGCACGGCGGCCAGCCGCCCCACTCCGTCGACCAGGGTGCCGATCCCGGCACCGCTCACCCCGCGGACCGAGAGCCAGCGGCGCAGCGCCGCGACCACCAGCGGGCCGTCGCAGGGCTCCCCGGTGTCGGCCAGCAGCTGGACGGCGGCCTCGCCGAGCGCGCTGTCGGCGCCGCCGCTGTCCGGGTCGGCCCAGCGGCGGGCATGGCCCAGGACCTCGGGGCCGCGCATCCGGCCGACCAGCTCCAGGGCGGCGGTGACGACGCGCTCGTCGATGTCCGCGGCCGCGGCCTCGATCAGGGCGGGTGCGCTGGGATCCTGCTGGTCCGCGAGGTAGCGCAGGGCGGCGATCCGGGCGCCGGGGGCACCGACGAGCGCGGCGTCCAGTACCGCGTCACGGTCCTGCGGGCGGACGACGGCGGCCAGGCAGCGGGCCGCCGCGGCGGCCCGGCGCGCCACCGCGCCGCTGTCGAAGGGCCCGCCCTCGGAGCCCGGCTCCGCCTGGTCGGCCCAGGCGAACACGTCGGCGGCGCTCCAGCCCGGGGTGACACCGCTGCGGTTCAGCTGCCGCTGCCAGAGGTCGAAGGGCGACTGCTCGCTCGCGGCGGCGACCCTCGGGTGCTGGGCGGCCCACAGCCGCCACGGCCTCGGCTCGTACGCGGAGCGGATGGCGGCGCGCAGCTCGGCCTCGCCGCGCTCGTCCTCGGGGAAACGCGCCAGGACGGCGGGGGCGAGGGAGAGCAGCGAGCGGTCGTCGTCGCGCAGGGCCAGCTCGTCCAGGGCCCAGGCCCAGTTGGTGCCGACGGCGGTGTATCCGCGCAGCAGGTCGAGGGCGTCGCGGCGGCCGTAGGCGGCGAGGTGGCCGAGGACCGCGAGGGCGAGGCCGGTGCGGCCCTCGTCCTGGTCGAACACGTCGGCGGGGTCGTGCAGGTGCTGCTCCAGACCGCTGAGCGGAGCCTCCAGCTCCATGTAGAGCCGCGCGTAGTAGAGCGAGCGGTTCTCGACCTGCCAGTCGGAGCGTGGATCGCTGGTGACGCATTCCTCAAGGGCGGCGAGCGCCTCGGCGCGGTCGGCTGCCAGCGCATGCAGCTGCCCGTCACCGCGGCCTCGCTGAAGGAGGCCGAGGAGGCTGGCGCTGGGCGCTATCACTGGCTCGAACATGAGGTCAGCATCCGTTGCGGCGGTCGTCGTGGGCAACGGGATTTCCGTCGCCGGGGGTTACTGGTCGGTCCTGCGTGGGCGCCCCGGGCGCCGGAATCACCGAAGGTTACCGCCTGGACGCCCCTTACGCACACAAGACCGATCAGGACTACCCGCACTCCACCGGCCCGACACCGGAACCAGCCCGCCCGCACCCGCCCACCCGCAACGGTCCGCGAATCTCCCGACAACGCACGCGGCTCGCACACAACTGCGGCGCGGCCGCGGCCTGATCAAGCCACCACCGCGCCGCCCTCGGGCGCCCGCCCCGTCTTCCGCAGCGGATCCCGCCCGTCCGCAGCGGGAACCGGCCGCCCCGGCCGGACCGGGCCCGTGCCGCCGACGGGCCGGTCAGATCGTGCGGGGCCGCTGCGGCATCACCGAGTCGATCTCGTCCCGCAGCTCGGCGACCGCCGGAATGCCCTGGTACTTCGCCGACAGCCGGTACATCTCGCGCAGTCGGTCCCACGTCCGCATCGAGGAGGTCTGACTGATCGCCGCGAGCGCCATCTTGGCCTGCACCTGCGCCTCGTCCGGCTCGCCGGAGATCCAGTAGACCGACGCGAGCGTGATCCGGTCCAGCAGGGCGGAGCGCTCCCGGCCGTTCCTGGCCCGCCGGTCGATCGCCTGCCGGGCGTGCAGTTCGGCCAGCTTGACGGCGCCCGGGTCGTGCTCGGCGAGCGTCCGGTAGACCAGGGCCTGCATGCCGTGCAGTTCGGCCTCGTCGAAGAGCAGCATCCAGCTCGGCGCCGGGTCGTCGTTGCGCTGCACGAAGAGCTGCTCGGCCTCGCCGAGCACTCTGCGGGTCGCGTCCGAGCGGCCGAGCGCGGCCTGCGCCCAGGCCTCGACGGTCCGCAGCATCGCTCTGGTCTGCGGCATCGCGCGGTCACCGCTGCTGGCCCTGGCGAGCTGCATCAGCTCCAGGGCGTCGTCGGCCCGGCCCAGGTGCAGCATCTGCCGGGCCGCCCGGGAGACCGCCTCCCCGGCGCGCGGCCGGTCCCCGGCCTCCCTGGCGGCCTGCGCGGCGATCACGAAGTACCGCTGTGCGGTGGGCTCCAGGCCCACGTCGTGCGACATCCAGCCGGCCAGCACCGAGAGGTTGGCGGCGACCGTCCACAGCCGCTGCCTCACCCCGGGGCTCAGGTCGTGCGTGAGCAGGCCGCCGACCTCGTTCAACTGGCCGACCACCGCCTTGCGTTGCAGACCGCCGCCGCGGGAGGCGTCCCAGGCCCGGAAGACCTCCACCGAGTGCTCCAGCGCGGCCACCTCGTCGGCTCCCACCGGACCGGGTTCGTACACGTCGACCACGGGGTGCGGGCCCCCCTGGGTGATCACCTTCCGGGGGCCGGGGCGCTCCGCCGCGTACGCCACGTCGGGGCCGCTGAGCCAGTCGTACAGGTTGTCGGCGATGACGGCACCGGCCGTGAGCGCGGCTGACGCCCCCACAAATCCGCGTCGGTTGAGCATGAGGTCCATTCCCGTGAACTCGGTGAGGACCGCGGCCGTCCGATCCGACTCCCAGGGTTCTGCCGACGGCGTCGTACCGGGCCTGGTTCGCCGGTGTCGTTCCAGACCGAGGTCCTCAGTGGTGACGACACGGCCGAGCCGCTCCGTGAACACGGCGGCCAGCAGCCTCGGCACCGGATCGCGCGGGATCTCCCCCTGCTCGATCCAGCGCCGCACCCGCGAGGTGTCGGTGGACAGCTGCTGCTGCCCCATCGCCGCACCCCGCCGGTTGACCAGCCTGGCCAACTCGCCCTTGGACCAGCCGGTCAGGGCGAAGAGGTCGGCGAGTCTGGCGTTCGGCACCTTGCTCACGTGAAGCCCCCAGGTTCCTCGGCTGCTTTCGACACTAGTAGCTGTGTCATGTGCCACGCGACCATTCGCCAGGCTTCGCCAGGGTCCGCCACATGGTGTACCAGTGGCAGTCGGGTGTCAGGTAGGAGTGCGCCACCTCGACTTCGGGTCGGGACGGCCGAAGACCCGGTCAGGACGTGTCTGACCGGTCGTCAACGACCGCTCCCGTGGCCTCATCCGAGGGGGTGGCGCGGCCGGGTGGCGCGCAGGCGCCGGGCACGGCCACGGCGGCAGCGGCCCCGCACTTCCCCAGGGTGCGGACGGTCCGCGACCGCCGCCGCGGGGTCCCGCCCCGCACCGTCCGTGCCCGGCGCCTGCGTTCCACCCTCCTTGCCCCGACGGTGCGCCAGGAACCCGCGCCGGCAGGGCAGTCCGTAGACGTCAGGGCGTCGGCTCTCACCGGCAGGGGCCACCAACCGGCCAGGAAGGGACTCTCACTCCCCCATGTACTCCTCAGCCACCAGCGGCACCACCCAGACCCGCACTGCGCTGCGCCCCCCCACCGCAGCCGCCGGCGGCCGACCCGGGCAGGGCCCGGCCCCGCGTGGTGCCGACCTCCGCGACCCCCGGGTGCTGGCGGGCCGCGGCCCCGGCGGACCAGCCCCGGTCCGGCCCGTCGACCAGTACGCCGCACGCACCGGGTCCGAGCGGCTGCTGCGCGGCCGGCACGTCGACCCCTCGGTGGACCGGGTCGACCCGGCGGCGCTGCAGACTCCCGCCGTGCGGGCGGCGGTCGCCAACATCTCGCGGATATGCCCCGCCTTCCTCCCCCGCCAGGTGCTCCGGGAGGGCAGCCAGCACATCCTGATCGCCGGCACCATCGGCCGGGCCCCCGTGGTCGCCAAGTGCGTGGCACCGCAGGCCCTGCGCAGCGAGCAGCACACCCAGCTGGTCGAGCGGTTCCACCACGAGGTGGCGGTCTACCGGGCCTTCGTCCGGCACCGTCCGCCGGTCCGGCTGCCCCGGCTGGTCGCGGCCGACCACGACCGTTGCGTCCTGGTGCTGGAGCGGGTCCCCGGCCGTCCGGCCTCCCGGGAGCGGCACCCGGTCAACGCGCCGACGCCCGGTGAGGTGCGCGCGGTGCTCGGCGCCGTCCGGACGCTCAACCTGTGGCGCCCGCCGACGGACGTCTTCGGCAAGCCGCTCGACTACCACCTGGAGGTCTCCCGGTTCCACTCGGTCGGCCAGTTGACCGACCGGGACGCGGGCGACCTGCGCCAGCTGCTGCACGGCGTCCAGCACACCTCCTGGCAGCTCTGCCACGGTGACGCACTGCTGGGCAACATCCTGCTCGCGCCCTCCGGTCCGGTCCTGCTCGACTGGGAACAGGCCGGGTGGTACCTGCCGGGGTACGACCTCGCGGTGCTCTGGAGCGTCCTCTCCGGGGACACCGCCGCCCGCCGCCAGATCAGCCAACTCGCCCAGTCCGGCGGGACGGTGGCGCGGGACGCGTTCCTGGTGAACCTGGTGCTGGTGCTGATGCGGGAGATCCGGCTGCACGACGTGCCCGGCGCGGGCGAGGAGCAGCGCATCATGATCCGCCGCCTGTACGACGACGCCGCCCTCGCCCGTCGAGCGGTCCGCGCCGCAGTGGGCACCCGCTGAAGCGCCGTTCCAGGCACGGCGCTTCGGAGGCACGGAACTGCCTCCGAAGCGCCGGATCGCAGAGCCGGCGAGAGGCGCCGTGCGCCCCCTGCGAGCTCAGTGCGCCCGGCGTGCGCCGCGCTCAAGGGCGGCGCGCCCGACCGCGTCGAGCACCACCTCGTCGGCCGGGAAGTACACCCGGCCGCTGAGGATGTCGCGCAGGTAGCGTTCCAGCGGGTGGCGGCGGCTCAGCCCGGGGTTCCCGGTCAGCGTGACGGCCTGCTGAACGGCCCCGGTCGTGGTGCGGTTGACGATCAGCTGGGCGGCGGCGCTTCGGTCCACGGCGGTTGGCTCGCCCCGGTCGACCCCGGCGGCCAGCCCGGCGACGAGCTCCTCGGCGGCGATCAGCGAACTCTCCATCTCGCCCAGCGCGGTCCGGTAGCGGGGCAGGTTCGCGTGGGGGTACCCCCGGCCGGAGGCTGGGGGAGGCTCCGTCAGGTTGGCGGGGGTCCGCTGGCTCAGGAAACGCACCAGCCAGTCCTGCGCGGCGCGCGCCACCCCCAGGTGGACGGCGGACAGCGCGAGGTCGTGCCAGGCCAGGTCGAGCCGCTCGGCGGCCAGTTGGGCCTCCGAGCGCGGCCCGCCCGCCTCGGTCAGCCCGATCGCGGCCTCGGCGGGTACCCGTACGCCGCTGAACAGCACGTCGTGCCCGGCGCTGGCGCGCAGCCCGAGCTGGTCCCAGACCGGGTCGACCTCGATCCCCTCGGTGTCGCCGCGCACCAGGAACAGGCCGGTCCGCGGAGCGGGCTCGTCGGTCCTGGCCCAGACCGCCATCCAGGCCAGCGCCTCGGAGCCGGTGCAGTACGTCTTCCGGCCATCCAGCACCCAGCCCCCGTCGGCCGCCCGCCGCGCCACCGTGCCGGGCAGGCCGGGCCCGCCACCGGGCTCGGTGCGCAGGGTGTTGACCAGGGCCGGCCCGCGCCGGGACTCACCGAGCAGCTTGCGGTAGACCGGGGTCGGCCAGCGGGCGGCCCTGGCCTGCTCGGCGTGCTGGAGCAGGGTGAAGGCGGCGAGTACGGCCACCGAGGCGTCACCGCGCCCGAGTTGGCCGAGCACCCGGACGGTGTCGGCGAGCGTCCCGCCGGGGCCGCCGTACCGCGGGGCCACCGTCAGGGTGAGCAGGCCGGCCTCGTGCAGGGCCTCGATCCCCTGGTACGGGAAGGTGGCGTCCCGGTCGTGCTCCTCGGCCCTGGCGGCGAGCAGGTCGACCACCCGGGGCAGGCGGGCCAGGGCCTCGGCGACGGCTGACGGGCCGTCGGTCGACCGGTCGGCGGAACGGGTGCTCATGATGCTGGGGCCTCCGGGGCGGCAGCGTGGTGCTCGGCAGACTGCGGGCGGCACACCGCGGCGGCGTGCGACGACGGACACGGCGTCCCGGGGTTCCCGGCCTCCGGCCGGGGAACACCCCTCGGCCGCTCGGCTCAGCCGGACGCGCGCCACCGGGGGGACGGAGCGTCCCCTCTCAGCAGCCCGGACACGCCGCGCTCGCGGTCCGCCGCAGGTCGAGATAGCTGCGGCGGGTCAGCAGCAGGCGGCGACACGACATGCTCGTGACTGTACGAAGCGATGATCGAAACCGTCAAGCAGCCCTCGGCCGCGGCGGAACGCCCACCCGGGCGCCGTCCGCCGCGGCGGTGACCGGAGCGGGTCAGCCCTGCTGGAACATGTCCGCGGGCAGCGGCTTCAGCAGCTGGTAGAGATCGTCCGAAATCGGCCGGTCCCAGGAGGCGATGGTGACCTGGACGCCGTCGCTGCGCCCGAACTGGGCGCAGAACACCCGCTCCTCGCTGACCTTGACCTTCTTCACGATCAGCAGGTCGTCCCCGAGCATGACCGGAAAGTCCTCCGCCGAGACGAACTCGACCGGCTCCTCGTTCTCCAGCGCCTCGAGCAGCTGGTGGACCTCGAACGGGACGCCGTCGGCCGTGTCCCTGGCCGGGGAGCCCTCCGGCAGGTTTCCGATGAACATCGCCGGGCCGCGGCCGCCGAACAGGTCGTACCGCAGGAAGATGCCCTGGCAGGAGCCGTCGGGAGCGCTCATCATCATGGCGCCGAAGTGGCCGGGCCAGTCTCCCGGGTCCATCGCGAGCACGTCGAAGTCCGGTCCTGCGGGCGGGCCGGAGCGACGGCGGAGAAATGACATGGCACCCATCGTACGTGCCCGTCAGCGGCCGGTTCACGGGGCGGGTGGGGGCTCGGTCGAGATCCACGCTCAGAGACCAATGTTGACTCTGAGCAACCACCCGGGCTACGTTCGGTTCTGCACGACAGCCGCTGTGGACTCGATCCACCGGGGGGCGGCATGTCGCAGCGCGCCCGCGTGCGCGTTCCTCACTGTGCACACCGTCATGCGACACAACAGACCCGCCGGATCACTTCCAGCTGTCCACAGACCACCAGCAGCACCACAGAACACCAAGAGCCAGGTTCGCGGGGCCCCAGGCCCGTCGCACTCGCGGACCTGCCCGGGACACCGCCGCGTGGGGGCGTGCGGATCCCGGGCACCGGTTCCACGCCTGAGTCGCTCTCGGGCGCCTGGAGCCACGCCTCCCGGCGACTGCCGACCTCTTCGGAGGCCGGGACCGGCCGACGCACCCGGGTGCGTTCGGGGATTCACCTACGGGAGGTGCTCGGCACTCGTGCCGGGCTGCACAGCAGGCGCCGTGTACGGCCGCGTGGGGGCGGTCGGCACGGCGTCTGTTGTCTGCTCATACTGTGGGCCGTTGCTTGTCTAACAGTCAACGAGTTTCCGGCCACCAGATTTATTCTCAGCTCGCGCCGGGCCCCAGGATCCGTCAGGGGGAAGCGTCCGGCATTCCGGGCCGGGATTCCCCAACGCCCCACGGGCGGAACCGACCTGACACACCCCGGACGGACCGGGCCTGCGGATTCGGCCCCTTCCGCCGTGCCCACGCCCCGGCGCGCCCGGCCCCGGCCGGATCGAGCCGGACCGGGACCGGGCTGCTCCGTTCCGATCAGGAACCGGCCCCGATCGGTCGAGCCGGGTCAGGTGAGGTCGAACTCGCCGTCCCTGGCCCCGAGTACGAATGCGCGCCACTCCGCCGGAGTGAACACCAGCACCGGCCCCTCCGGTTGCCGGCCGTCCCGCATCGCGATGTACCCCTCGACGAAGGCGATCTGCACGTCGCCCACACCCTGGCTGCTGGAGAGCCACTCCGCATCGGTGAGGTCCAACTGCGGCTTCCGGCCGCCCTCGAGGGTCCCCGTACCGCCGCTCTCCACGCTCGTCCCGACAGTGGCCACTGCTGTGCTCCTCCCGACGTCGTCCGAAGCCCCAGCGTAGCCACGCCCGCCCCACACGGAAGTGCTTGCGCCGAGGTCTCCTCCGACCGGGGCCAGTAGGCCGGTTCCGGCCGTGTCCCGGCGTGGACTGTGCTAACGGATGACACGGCCCGGTTCGCCCCGGCGGACGCGCCGGGCTGCGAGAGTGTTGGTCGCACGCCCCACCGAGTCCGCCCAGCCCGCACCTGCCGCGGCACAGGCCCACAGGAGCAGCCGATGAACCGCCGGGACGCCCCCGAGGCCGATGTCATCCCGATCTCCAACGCACCCTCCGCGCCGCACCCCGAAACCCCCGCCGCCAGGTCGACCCGGCCGGCCGGCCACGGCCGGGTCGGCGTGGTGCTGGTCTCGCACAGCGAGGAACTCGCCGCCGCCACCGGCGCGCTGGCGGTGGCCCTGGCGCAGAGCGAGGACCCGGCCCCGGTCGCCACCACCGGCGGCAGCCTGAGTGACGGCCCGGGGACCAGCGCCGTCCTGATCGCGGCGGCCGCACGCCGGGTCGACCAGGGTCACGGGGTCGCCGTCCTCTCCGACCTGGGCACGGCGGTGAGCACCGTGCGGGCCCTGCTGGCCGAGGCGGACGAGCACGGGCTGCCCTTCCCGGTCCGCTTCGCCGACGCCCCGTTCGTCGAGGGCGCGGTCGCCGCCGTGGCCACCGCCACCGCGGGCGGCGACCTCTCGGCGGTCCTGGACGCGGCCGAGGAGATGTACCGGCAGCACAAGCTCTGACCTCCCGCCGACGCACCGCGGGCCACCGATAGGACACCAACGGGCCACTGACAGGGCCCCGTCGGTTCACCACCGGTTCACCGGAAGCCACGGGCGTCGTGCTCGCGGAAGCCCGGGTGCGGCCCGGGGCGGCCGGGGTCAGCCCGGGAAGTGCGGCGGTCAGCCCGAAAGGGCGAAGACGGTCCTGCCGTCGAAGGCCAGCGCGACGTCGATCCTGCGCCGGGCGTACTCGTCGAGCTCGGGCAGGGCTGCCAGTTCGAACCAGCCGACCTCGAACGACTCGTCGTCGTTCACCCTCGCCTCGCCGGACAGCGGACGGCAGCGGAAGGTCAGGTCCAGGTACTGGGCCTGGTCCCCGTTCGGGTACTGCTGCAGCTCCGAGACGGTCACCGAGGTCAGCGCCTCCGGCAGCACCGTCACTCCGGTCTCCTCCCGGCACTCCCGCACCATCGCGTCGGCCGGCTCCTCCCCGGGGTCGAGGATGCCCCCGATCAGCGCCCACCGGCCGTTGTCGGACCTGCGGTTGAGCAGGACGCGCCCCTGCTCGTCCAGGACCACTGCGGTGACGGCGGAGAGCCAGAGCGGCCGGGTCCCCACGAGGGAGCGGAGTTCGGCGAGGAAGGGAGGGATAGCCATGGGCAGACCCTACGCGCTGGACACCGACCGGACCGTCACCCCCATGCGCCCCCACGCGCTGCGTGTGCGCCCGGCGCACGCCCGGCGCGTGCCGCACCCGTCGATCCTCGGACCGAAGGCACGGACCCGGGGTCCGGGTCGGGGTCAGGGGCCGGTGCTCCGGAACAGGGCCAGCGCCACCCGGGTGAGCAGCAGCACGCCGGCCGCCAGGCAGCCCGCCACGGCCATCGCCCAGGCCGGTCCGTCACTGTCCGGGACGAGCACCGCCACCAGGATCCCGGCGCCCACGCACGCCACGCCGACCAGACCCAGCAGCAGCCGGTGGCGCTCCAGGGCGCAGCCCCCGAACAGCCGTGCAACACGACTTTCGGGCCGGTCACTCCGTGTCTCTCCCATGGCACTCACCGTATACCCGGGTCACTCGGCACCGCAGTGCGGCCGTGCGCCCCCGCGCGGGCGCCGACGAGCCGCAGCGCGCCTCTTGAGCCTCCCTCGTACCGCCGCAAAAATCCATGAGCCGCCGTACAACCATCGGGGGACTTCGGTGGTCTCCTTTACATCGAAGGAGCCAGACCACCGATTCAACTGCATCAGCTGGACCATCCAGGACCGTCCCCGGCGAGGGTTGGGAGTCCCCTGCCGAGGGCCGGAGATCCCGGGTGCGGAGCCGCCGCGCCCTGGTGTCGGAGCCCGTTACCCGGCGCTCCGGCGGCGCCACCACGCCGCATCGGCGACCGAGGGGGACTTGTGCCGTATCCCGAATCCACCACCGTCAGCAGCCGCCCCGGCAACCGCCCCGGCGGCCGGTCGCCGTCCGCCCTCCCCACCGTCGCCCCGCCGGAGCGGGACCGGGGCAGTTGGCTGCGGTTCTCCCCGGCCCAGCCACTCTTCCGGGCCCGGGCGGCACAGCGCCTGGCCGTACTCGCGTACCACGGGGTCACCGACCCCCGGTCCTTCGGTGCGCAGCTGGACCGGCTGCGCCAGCTCGCCACGCCGGTCTCGCTGCAGGCCGTGGAGCGTGCGGTCTCCGAGGGCCGGCCGCTGCCGCCGCGCAGTGTGCTGATCACCTTCGACGACGCCGACCGCACGGTGCTGACGCACGCGCTGCCCGCCCTGGCGGCGCGGCGGATCCCGGCGGCGGCCTTCGTGATCGCCGAGCTGATCGGGACGGACCGCCCGTTCTGGTGGCACGAGGCGGCGTTCCTGGCGCAGCACGGCGGTCAGGCCCGTTCACTGCCGGCCGACGGCCGTCCCGACCAGCTGCTGACGCGGCTCAAGGCACTGCCCGATCCGGACCGCCGGCGGACGCTGCACGAGCTGCGGGTCAGTGCCAGACGCCGTCCGCCCGGGCAGGAGCAGCTCGGTCCGGACGACCTGCGGGCGCTGCGGGCGGCGAAGGTGGCGATCGGCAACCACACCATGGGCCACCCGTGCCTGAGCCGGTGCGACGATGCGACGGTGGCCGCCGAGATCGTGGGCGCGCACCGGTCGCTCACCCAGTGGCTGGGTGAGCCGCCGACGGCCTTCGCGTATCCCAATGGCGGGTACGAGCCCCGGGCGGACTCGGTGCTGCGCGGCCTCGGCTACCGGCTGGGCTTCCTGTCGGACCACCGGCTCGGTCCCCGGCTGCCGGCCCACCCGCTGCGGATCAGCCGTCTGCAGGTGGACTCGATGACCTCCACCCGTCGGTTCGACACCATCCTCTCGGGGCTCGAACCGGCGGTGCAGCGCCTGCGCAGGCACCCCGACGGGGACTGAGCCGCTCCTGCCGCCGGGCTCTCCCGGGGCGAGGTCAGCCCGCGGCGGGAACGGGCGCGACCAGCGCCAGGCCCTGGGCGTAGTGCGCCGCCGCGGCCGACAGTCGGGACGGGCGGCCGCTGTGCAGGACGGTGAGGGTGGCGGTGCCCCGGGCGGCGGTGGCATCGCCGATCCGCCGCAGGGCCTGGGCCGCGACCGCGGCGGCGGAGCCGAAGCAGACCGGCCCGCCGGTGCCCGTGGCGCCGACGGCCGCCCGGATCCGCTCCTCGACCAGCTCGTAGTGGGTGCAGCCGAGCACGATGGTGTCCGTACCGGCGGGGGTGCGGGAGGCGGCGTCCGCGACGGCGGCGTCGATGGCGGCGTCGTCCCCGCGCTCGACGGCGTCCGCCAGCCCCGGGCAGGCGATCCCGGTGACCTCGGCGGCGGCACCGCCGAACTCCTCGATCAGCCGGAGCTGGTAGGGGCTGCCGGTGGTGGCGGGTGTGGCCCAGATCGCGACCCGGCCGCCGCCGGCCGCGGCGGGCTTGATCGCCGGCACGGTGCCGATGACCGGAAGACCGGGCTCCAGTTCCGCTCGCAGCGCTTCCAGGGCGTTCACGGAGGCGGTGTTGCAGGCGACCACCAGGGCGTCCGGACGGTGCGCCGCGGCGGCTCTCGCGCAGGCGAGGGCGTGCTCGGTGACGTCCTCGGCGGTACGCGGGCCCCAGGGCATGCCGTCGGGGTCGGAGGAGAGCACCAGGTCCACGTCCGGCCGGAGCTGACGCAGGGCTGCGGCGGTGGGAAGGAGGCCGATCCCGGAGTCCATCAGTGCGATCTTCACAGGGGACGACTCTACTGGACGCCGTGACTCCCTCCGGGGACAGCGGTCGGCTCGGGCGCGGGAGCCGGGAGCGCACGGCCGCATTGCGGCAGACTGCCGGGGTGACGGTACTGCTCTGGCTGTCGGTGGTGTCCCTGCTCGGCTGGCTCTGGCTGGCCTGCGGCCACGGCCTGTTCTGGCGGACCGACCAGCGCCTGCCGCCCCGTCGGCCGCCCGGCCGTCGGCCGGAGGTCGCGATCGTGGTCCCGGCGCGCGACGAGACCGAGGTGCTGCCGGTCAGCCTGCCGAGCCTGCTGGCGCAGAAGTACCCGGGCCGGGCCCGGGTGGTCCTGGTGGACGACCACAGCGGCGACGGCACCGGCGCGCTCGCCCGGCGGCTCGCGCGGACCGGGGGGCTGCCGCTGACCGTCGTCACGCCGCCCCCGCTGCCGCCCGGCTGGACCGGAAAGCTCTGGGCGCTGCGGCACGGCGTCGAACTGGCCGGCCCGGTCGACTACCTGCTGCTCACCGACGCCGACATCGCACACGGCCCGGACTCGCTCGCCGAACTGGTCGCCGCCGCCGAGAGCAACGACCTCGACCTGGTCTCGCAGATGGCCAGGCTGCGGGTCGCCACCGGCTGGGAGCGACTGATCGTCCCGGCCTTCGTGTACTTCTTCGCCCAGCTGTACCCGTTCCGGTGGAGCAACCGTCCCGGGGCCCGGACCGCCGCGGCGGCGGGCGGCTGCTCGCTGGTTCGACGGGAGGCGCTGGAGCGGGCGGGCGGGATCGCGGCGATCCGGGGAGCGGTGATCGACGACGTGTCGCTGGCCCGCGCGGTGAAGTCGACCGGCGGCCGGACCTGGCTCGGCCTGGCCGACCAGGTGGACAGCGTCCGTCCCTACCCCCGGCTCGCGCAGCTGTGGCGGATGGTCTCGCGCAGCGCGTACGCGCAGTTGCGGCACTCGCCGCTGCTGCTTGCCGGAACGGTGGCCGGGCTTGCCCTGGTGTACCTGGTACCGCCAACGGCCACCCTGACCGGGCTGGCCGCCGGGCGGCCCGGCGTAACGGTGGCCGGTGGGGCGGCCTGGCTGCTGATGGCGGCGACCTTCCTGCCGATGCTGCGCTACTACCGGCAGCCCCCGTGGTCCGCCCTGCTGCTGCCGTTCACGGCCTTCCTCTACCTGCTGATGACGGTGGACTCGGCCGTGCAGCACCGGCGCGGCCGGGGCGCGGCCTGGAAGGGCCGGACGTACGGGTGAGGGTGCGCCGGCCCGGGGTGTCCGAGGACGGCCCGCACGGCCGGGGCGCCGCCCGTCCCACGCCCCGGGACGAGTCACCGGAGACAAGTCAGGAGACAGCCCGCCCCGCCGGGCGCAGACTGGCCCGATGGACCGTCACCTGATCTCGCGGATCGCGCACACCCACCACCCCATCGCCGCACCGCTCTTCGACGAATCGGTGCAGCGGCTGCTGGACCGCCTCCTGGGCGCCGACACCCGGCACGCGCTGGATCTCGGCTGCGGCGAGGGCGCCTGGCTGCTGCGGGCGCTGACCGCGCGGCCGAAGCTGCAGGCGGTCGGCGTGGACCTGGACACCCGGGGGCTGGCGCAGGCCCAGCAGGCGGCCGCGGCACTCGGGGTGGCCCAGCGGCTCGGCCTGCACCACCAGGACGCCCGCGAGTTCAGCGGCCCCGGGCCGTTCGACGCGGTGCTGTGCGTGGGCGCGACCCACGCGTTCGGCGGTCTGCTGCCGGCGCTCGCCGCGATCGACCGGCACCTGGCGCCCGGCGGCCTGGCCCTGGTCGGCGAGGCGTTCTGGCAGCAGGAGCCGACCGGTGCGGCGCTGGCGGGACTGGGCGGCATGTCCGCCACGGACTACGACGACCTGGCGACCACGGTCGACAGGGTGCTGGCCGCCGGGTGGACGCCCGTGTACGGGTACGTCAGCAGTCGGCCCGAGCTGGACGACTACGAGTTCTGCTGGACCGGCTCGCTCGCCTCCTGGGCGCTGGACCACCCCGACGATCCGGACAGCACGCAGGCGGCGGCCGTAGCCGCCGAGCACCGCGCGGGGTGGCTCGGCGGCTACCGGGACACCCTCGGGTTCGTCACCCTGGTCCTGCGGCGGACTGCCGACACCGGCACCGGCAGCTAGCCGGGCGGGCGCTCAGGCGCGGGCGACCAGGTCGTCCAGGATCTCCGGCATCCGCTGCACACCGCCCGCCCGGCTGGGCGAGGTACGGAAGCGGCCGCCCTGGAGCAGGACCGTCGGCACCTCGGTCACCTCGTACCGGACCAGCAGGGCGGACGCCCCGTTGGCCGCCTTGTCGACCTCCGGGGAGCGGTAGGCGGCGCGGAACGCCGCGGCGTCGATGCCCTGCCGCTGCGCCCAGTCGGTGGCCTGCTCCTCACCGGTCAGGTCCTCGCCCTGCTCCCGGACGGCGCGGAAGGCGGCGAGCTGCATCCGGTCCACCTGGCCGAGCTTCTCCAGCGTGTAGTAGAGCCGGGCGTGCGCCAGCTGGGCCTGCTCGTCGGGGCCGCCGGGCCAGACCGCCGGGATCCGGCGCAGCGCCACGTCGCTGCGGTGCCGGGCCGCCCACTGCTCCAGCGGCGCCTCCAGCTGGTAGGAGTGCGTGCAGTCGTACCAGAAGAACTCGACGGCCTCCCGGCGTTCCACGGTCCGCACCGGCCGTGGGTGGTCGAGGTGGACCGACCGGCCGCCGTCGTGCGGAACGTCCGGGGCGGCGGTGGCGGTGGGGCCGGTGAGCAGGCCACCGGCGAGGGTGAGCAGGGCGACAGTGCGCAGCAGGGAGGTCACGCGCGTCAGCCTGCCAGTCACGCAGAGCCACCGACCAGCCACCGCCCGGGGCAGCGGCGGCCGTTCACCCGATCAGAGCAGTTTGAATGCGCTTGAGCCCGTACGTCCGCACAGCGGCGCCGAGGAGTTCCCCGGCGGGGTGTGGACGATCATCCGTTGTGCGCGAACCGCCCGGAAACCAATCATGAACGGGCTCGGTGCGTCTCCTCGTGCCGCGCGACCGACGGCCGTCCCCTCCGGCCGTCGTGCAGAGCGCATGGAAAGACCGCCGCATGTCGTAATCCCCTGCCGCCTCGCTGATCGAACAGCACTGTGTCAAGACGATCCCCGAGGCCGAGCGGACCAGCACACCGCGTGATGTGCTGAGCATCCTGGTCGGCTCCAACCTCGCCTTCGGCGTCGTCGTCTTCGGCTGGCTCCCGGTCTCCTTCGGGCTGTCCTTCTGGGCCAGCACCACCGCCCTGGTCCTGGGCACCGCCGTGGGCATCGTGCTGACCGCCCCGCTGGCCCTGGTGTCGCTGCGCACCGCGACCAACCGGCTCATCCGCCGCCGCCATGATGTGGCGTCAGATCTCCCGTATTCGAATCGAGTTCTCCGTCACAGGGCGCAACTCCGGGACGCGCATTCGATGCTGGGACACGGCTGCGAAGGTTAGCCAGTTCAGGTGAACTCGGCTGGACCGCAGGGTTGTTGAGTCGGCAGGATCGTCAGCCGGGCCCGTCGGCCCCGCTCTCATGCCTCTCCCCCGAGTTTGGAGTTCCCGGTGTTCAAGGGATTCCGCAGCTTCCTGCTGCGCGGAAACGTCGTCGACCTGGCCGTCGGTATCGTCATCGGCGCGGCCTTCACCGCCGTCGTCACCGGGTTCGTCACGGCCTTCCTCACCCCGCTGATCGGTGTCGCGACCGGCGCGGTCGGCGACTTCAGCCAGAACCACTTCTCGGTCGCGGGCACCACCTTCCCCTACGGCGCGTTCCTGAACGCCCTGATCAGCTTCGTGCTGGTCGCCGCGGTGATCTACTTCTTCGTGGTGGTACCGGTCGGCCGGCTGCAGGACCGCTTCCACCCGGTGAAGGACACCCCGGTCGCCATGACCGACTGCCCCGAGTGCCTGAGCCAGGTGCCGGTCGCGGCCACCCGCTGCGCCCACTGCACCTCCGGGCTGGCCGGTCGGCCCGGGTTCCCCGCCCAGGCGGTGCAGACCCGCTGACCTCGGCCGACGCCCTACGGCGGCCCGCACCGACCTGTGCCGAGGTGCACTGACGGGCGTTCACGCCCCGGCGGACGCCACCCGTGACGTCGGGGCGGGCGCCGGGGGCTTGCCAGGGCCGTCCGCGCGCCCTCGGTTCGCGACGAGGGCACCGAAATACGTCCGGAACATAACGTTCGTCCACCGTTCGACTGTCCGTCAGGCATCGGAGTGGCCAGATCAGGGCGGCAAAATGTCGGATCTAAACACGTTCGAGCGGTTTGTGCGAGCGAAGACTCTGTAAACACTCGAACTCCTCACCCTCCCAGTCTCCTCAGCAGGCATAGTTGGGCTTACGGTATGCCCCATGACCTCGCCCCGCTCCTACGACGGAGTCGGCTACCCCCCTCCGTCCTTCTCCTCCGGCACGCCCATCTACGACAGCCTCGTCGCAGAACGCGGGGTGCCGCAGATCGCCCCGATCAACGTGCCTGCCGCCCTGCCCCCGGCCCTCCCCTCCGGCTACGGCTCGGCTCCCGGCCACGGTGCACCCGGCTACGGCTCGGGCGCCCAGGGCTTCGGCGGCCAGCAGTTCGGCGCCCAGAGCTTCGGCGCACCGGCCCTGCCCGCCCCGGCCATCCCTTCGCCCGGACTCTCCGCCCCGGGCTTCGGGACTCCGGGCGCAGGCGCACCGGGCTTCGACGGCCCGGCGGGCAACCTGCCCGCGCTGCCCCCGGCCCGCCTCGCGCTCGGCCCCGGTCCCAGCAGCAGCGGGCCCGCCACCGCGTACCTGCCCGCGCAGTCGGCCCCGGTTCCGGCCGGCTACGCCGCCGCGCCGCAGCCGTCCGCAGCCGGGTACGGCGGCATGCAGCCGGCCGTACCGTCGCAGCGCCCGATGGCCCCGGTCCCCACCCCGGCCCAGTCGTTCCAGCCGCAGGCGGGCCAGAGCTTCGGCGGGCAGAACAGCTTCGCCTCCGCTCCGCAGGGCTTCGCCGGCCAGCCCTCCGGCGGGCCCGGCCAGAACGGGAACAGCCAGGGCGGCCAGCAGTTCGGCGCCCAGAGCTTCGGCACGCAGGGCTTCGGCGGCCAGGCGCAGCAGGGGTTCGCCGACCACAGCTTCGGCGGCAACCAGTTCCGCGCCGCGCCGGTCGCACCCGTGCGGCCGGTCCAGCCGCAGCGTCCGGCGCAGTACGGCGAGCAGCAGTACCAGCAGGCTCCGGGCCAGCAGTTCGCCAACCCGCAGGCCGGTCTCCAGGCGAACGCCTACTGACCGACCGCGCACACCCCGAGAACCACGGGGCCCGGCGAACGAGGGCGCCGGGCCCGGCAGGGCAAGGGTCGACGCGAGGGCCGTCCCACCGCAGCAGGTCTGCGGCAGGGACGGCCCTCGCACATACGCGCTATCGATGCTGGCAGGATGGCGACATGCCACAGCTCACCGCACTTCACATCCACCCGCTGAAGTCCGCCTACCGCTTGAGCCCCGAGACTGCCCAGGTCGAACCCTGGGGGCTGCTGGGGGACCGCCGCTGGATGCTTGTGGACGAACGGGGCAAGGCGTACACGCAGCGTGAGAACCCGGCCGTCGGCCGGTACCGGGTGCTGCCGGGACCGGACGGTTCGCTGAGCGTGACCGGCCCGGACGGTGCCCGGCTGGAGGTGGCCGCCCCGTCGAGCGCCGACGGCGCCGAGGTGGTCAAGGCGGACATCTTCGGTTCGGTCTTCGAGGCCGCGCTGGCGGCCGAGGAGGCGCAGCGGTGGTTCGGTGAGCGGCTCCCGGGCGTCCGGCTGCTGCACCTGGACAACCCGCTCAGCCGCGCGGTGAGCCCCAAGTACGCCGCCCCGGGCGACACCGTCTCGATGGCCGACGGCTTTCCGCTGCTGGTCACCACGACGGCCTCGCTCGACGCGTTGAACGAGCTGCTGGCCACCGACCACCCGGGTGACCCGGTCAAGGGCGAGGCGCTCCCGATGGAGCGATTCCGCCCCAACCTGGTGGTTTCCGGGACGGAGCCCTGGGCCGAGGACGGCTGGCACCGCATCCGGGTCGGCGAGTTGACGTTCCGGGTGGTCAAGCCGTGCGGCCGGTGCGTGATCACCACCACCGACCAGGAGACCGGCGAGCGCCGGTCGCAGGAACCGCTGCGGGCCCTGGCCAAGCACCACCGCTTCGGGAAGCGGCTGGTCTTCGGTCAGAACCTGATCCCGGAGCGGCCGGAGGGCGTCAGCGGCGATCTGCTCGGCACCGTCCGCCTCGGCGACGAGGTCACCGTACTGGAAGCGGGCCCGGTCCCGCAGCCGGACCGCCGGGGCTGACGCGCGGCCGCCCGCACGCGGGCGGCGCAGCCGTACGCGGAAGCAGGAGCGGAGCCGTACCCGGAGCCGGAACCGAATGTCTGCTCGCTCGTTGTCCACGGTTGAGCGTCCGAGGAGCCGGGCCGGGCACGCTACCGTGGGCACGGGGCGGGCAGGTTCGACGAAGGTGGGATGACGGATCGTCATGGGTGAGCACAGGGTCCGGGTCACGCAGGACAGCGCCTCTCGGTGGCGGCGGCGCGCCGGGGAGTACGAGACGCTCGACGAGGCCCTCGCGGTGGCCGAACCCGGCGACACCCTGACGATCCGTCCCGGTACGTTCCGGGAGAGCCTGGTGATCGACAAGCCGGTCACCCTGCTCGCCGCCGAAGGCCCAGGCACGGTCAGGATCGATCCGCCCGGCGGGGTAGCGCTGCTGGTCAGCGCCGCCGTGACGGTGCGCGACCTGGTGATCGGGGGAGCCGAACTCTCCGTCCCCGCCGTACTGGTGACCGGCCCCGAGGCCGCCGCCGAGCTGGTCGACTGCCGGGTCGCGGCCCGCTCGTCGGTCGGCGTCGAGATCGCCGACCGGGCCCGCGCCACCCTGCGCGGCTGCACCGTGCACAATCCCTCCGGTCTCGGCGTCCGGCTGCGCGCCCGCGCCACCGCCGCGATCGAGGACAGCGAGCTCACCGAGGCCGGACAGGCCGGGCTCGCCGTCCTCGGCGGGTCCACCGCCCGGCTGGACCGCTGCCGCCTGCACCACGCGGGCGGCGCCGGGCTGCTCCTCGCCGACCAGGGCAGCGGTGCCGAGCTGACGGGCTGCGAGATCTACGAGATCCGGGGCAGCGGCGTACAGGCGGAGGCGCAGGCGGTGGGCCGGCTCACCGACTGCACCATCCACCGGGTCTCCGGCAACGGCCTCACCCTGGACACCGACGCCGAACTCACCCTCACCGGCTGCCGGGTGCACGACCTCCCCGAGAACGCCGCCGACCTGCGCGGCCGCTCCCGGCTCGTACTGGAGCACAGCACCGTCCGGGACTTCGGCCGGGGCGCGCTCTCGATCTGGGACCAGGGCACCCGGGTCGAGGCGCTGGCCAGCGAGATCCACAGCAGCGACGGGGACTACCCGGCCGTCTGGGTCAGCGACGGCGCCCAGCTCACCCTCACCGACTGCTCGCTGCACGACCTCCCCGACGCCCTGTTCGTCCTCGACCGGGACTCCCGCGCCACCGCCAAGGACTGCTCGTTCAGCCGGATCCGCAGCTCGGCCGTCTCGGTCAGCAGCGGTGCCACCGTCGCCCTCGCCGACTGCCGCATCCAGGAGGCCGGTACCGGCCTGTGGTTCCGCGACCACGGCAGCGGCGGACGGCTGACCGGCTGCGAGATCTCCGAGGTCGCCACCGGCGTCATCGTCACCAAGGGCGCCGACCCCGAGCTGCGCGGGTGCACCGTACGGGGCAGCGCCGACGCCGCCGTGTACGTCTCGGCGCAGGGGCGCGGCAGCTTCGAGGACTGCCGGGTCTCGCACGGCAAGGGCTTCGGCTTCCACGTCATCGACGGCTGCCGCACCGTGCTGACCCGGTGCCGGGCCGAGCAGAACGGCCGGGCGGGCTTCGAGTTCTCCGAGCCGGGACCGGTCACCGAGGGCTGCGTGTCCGACGACGTACCCGCCTCGCAGGCCGTCCCGCCACCGCGCAGCGCCCGGTCCGCCCAGCCCGCGCCGTCCGCACCGGCGCTGCAGGCGGCACAGACCGCGTCGGTCGTCCGGGTCGGTCAGGTCGCGGCCGCGCCGCTGGCCGCCGCCGCCTCCGTCGCCCTGATCGCCCCGATCCCCGACTGCCGCCCGGCCGGCGAGGCGCTGGCCGAACTCGACGCGCTGGTCGGCCTGGCCACCGTCAAGCAGGAGGTCCGCGCCCTGATCGACCTGATCTCGGTGGGCCGGCGGCGCCAGCGGGCCGGGCTGAAGGCGCCCTCGCTCCGCCGGCACCTGGTCTTCACCGGCTCGCCCGGCACCGGGAAGACCACGGTCGCCCGGCTCTACGGCGAGATCCTCGCCTCGCTGGGCGTGCTCCAGCGCGGCCACCTGGTCGAGGTCGCCCGGGTCGACCTGGTCGGCGAGCACATCGGCTCCACCGCGATCCGGACCCAGGCCGCCTTCGACCGGGCCAGGGGCGGGGTGCTCTTCATCGACGAGGCGTACGCGCTGGCTCCCGAGGACGGCGCCAGGGACTTCGGCCGGGAGGCGATCGACACCCTGGTCAAGCTGATGGAGGACCACCGCGACGAGGTGGTGGTGATCGTGGCCGGCTACACCGCCGAGATGGAACGCTTCCTCTCCACCAACCCCGGCGTCTCCTCCCGGTTCTCCCGCACCGTCACCTTCCCCGACTACTCGGCGGCCGAACTGCTGCAGATCGCCCGCGCCCAGTGCGCCGAGCACGAGTACGCCCTGAGTGCGGCCGCCGAGGCCGCCCTCCTCGACCACTTCGGCGCACTGGAGCGCGGGCCCGCCTTCGGCAACGGCCGCACCGCCCGGCTGGTCTTCGAGACCATGGTCGAGCGCCATGCGATGCGGGTCGCCCAGCTCGCCGACCCGTCCACCGAGGACCTCCAACTGCTCGTCCCCACCGATCTGCCCGGCTGACCTTCCGCTCCGGCCATCTGCGAGGATGGCACGGACGAGCCAAACCCCGGAGGCGTGACACGTGGCCGACAACGGCAATCTGCTGGCCGAGCAGCGGCGCGCACTGATCCTCGACGAGGTCCGGCGACGCGGCGGCGTCCGGGTCAACGAGCTGACCCGGCAGCTGAACGTCTCCGACATGACGATCCGTCGGGACCTCGATGCGCTGGCCAGAAGCGGCGTGATCGAGAAGGTGCACGGCGGCGCGGTGGTGGTCGAGGAGGCCCGCACCCACGAACCGGGCTTCGAGGCCAAGTCGGTGCTCGAACCCTCGGCCAAGGAGCAGATCGCCCTGGCCGCCGCACAGTTGGTCACCCCCGGCAGCGCGATCGCCCTCTCCGGCGGCACCACCACCTACGCACTGGCCCAACACCTCACCGAGACAGGCCAGTTGACGGTGGTCACCAACTCGGTCCGGGTCGCCGACGTGTTCGAGCGGGCGCAGCGTCAGAACGGCGCCCCCGGCACGACGGTCGTGCTCACCGGCGGTGTCCGCACCCCCTCGGACGCCCTGGTCGGCCCGATCGCCGACCGGGCCATCCGCTCGCTCCACTTCGACCTGCTCTTCCTCGGCACCCACGGCCTCTCCCCCGAGGCGGGCCTCTCGACCCCGAACCTCGCCGAGGCCGAGACCAACCGGAACTTCATCGCCTCGGCCCGTCGCGTCGTCGCCGTCGCCGACCACACCAAGTGGGGCATAGTCGGCCTCTCCACCTTCGCGGCCCTCGCCGAGGTCGACACCTGGGTCACCGACTCCGCCCTCCCCGCCGAGGCTGCGGCGGCGGCCCGCGAGCACGTCCGCGAACTCATCCTGGCCGATTGACCGATGGCGTCCCGCCGGGCGGCCGGGGACTCGGCGGAGCACCCGGGCACCCGGGCTCCCGGCGGGAGCACCGCCGGTACGGACGACCCGGCGGCGGGTCCGTCCAGCCCGTCCGGCCTGTCGGGTCTGCCGGGCCTGTCCGGCCGCCACCGGGCCGGCGGTCAGCCCAGCAGACCGGTGCCGTTGAGGAAGGCCTCCAGCTCCTCCTGGTGAGGAGCGATGTCGATGCCCTGCCCGGCCAGCCAGTCGTCGGAGTAGTACTTGTCGAGGTAGCGGTCACCGGGGTCGCAGATCAGCGTGACGACGCTGCCCCGCTGACCCGACGCCCGCATCTCGGCGACGATCCGCAGCGCGCTCCAGAGCCCGGTACCGGTGGAGGCTCCGGCCTTCTTGCCGAGCTGGTGCTCCAGGACCCGGATGGCGGCGATCGAGGCGGCGTCGGGGACCTTCATCATCCGGTCCACGGCGCCGGCCACGAAGCTGGGCTCCATCCGGGGGCGGCCGATGCCCTCGATCCGCGAGCCGCTCTCGCAGGTCGCGGACGGGTCGTGGCCGACCCAGCCCTCGAAGAAGCAGGAGTTCTCCGGGTCGGCGACGCAGATCCGGGTGTCGTGCTGCAGGTAGTGGACGTAGCGGGCGATGGTGGCGGAGGTGCCGCCGGTGCCGGCGGTGGCGACGATCCAGGCGGGCTCGGGGTGCGGCTCCAGGCGGAGCTGGGCGAAGATCGACTCGGCGATGTTGTTGTTCCCGCGCCAGTCGGTGGCCCGCTCGGCGTACGTGAACTGGTCCATGTAGTGGCCGCCGGTCTCCTCGGCGAGGCGCGCCGAGACCTCGTACACCTCAGCGGGGTTACCGACCAGGTGACAGCTGCCACCGTGGAACTCGATCAGGTCGATCTTGGCCTGGCTGGTCGTCTTCGCCATCACCGCGATGAACGGCACGCCGATCAGCTTGGCGAAGTACGCCTCCGAGACGGCGGTCGAGCCGCTGGACGCCTCGATCACGGGCTTGCCGGGTCTGATCCAGCCGTTGCACAGGCCGTAGAGGAAGAGCGATCTGGCCAGCCGGTGCTTGAGGCTGCCGGTCGGGTGGGTCGACTCGTCCTTCAGGTAGAGGTCGATGCCCCACTGCTCGGGCAGCGGGAAGCGCAGCAGGTGCGTGTCGGCCGAGCGGTTGGCATCGGCCTGCACCTTGCGGACGGCCTCCTTCAGCCAGGCCCGGTACTCCGTGTCGGAACGGTCCACGTCCAGCGTCTCGGCGCTCATGGCAAGCCCTCTCAACTCTGCGAAAACTCGGCGAAGTCCCTACAAGTACAACCAACCGAGTGTAACAATTGACTACGAAAAGTAATCGTTGTAAGCACTCCAGCTTCCGCTTATCGGACTTTCCGATGGGAGTTTCCGAGACCGCCCGCACCACGGCGACCGTCGGCCGGGGCCCCCGAACCCCGGCCGGCGGTCGCCGTGACGGGCAACGGCCCGCCCGTCAAGGCTGCTTGCCGCGGGCCGACGTCCCTCCCCCGCGCCTGCCCACCTGCTCGGACAGCACCTCCCGCCGGGCCCGGTACTCGTCCGCGTCGATCTCGCCCTGGGCGTAGCGGCGTCCGAGGACCGCGAGCGGACTGTCACCGAAGGCAGCGCAGCGCCGACGCCGGACCGCCCGCCGGAGCACGAGCACGACGAGGAGGATCAGCGCCAGCCAGAAGAGCGGGATCAGCAGCAGCCACGGGCCGGGGCCCGGGCCGTTCCAGCGGCCGTGGTCCGCGAGCGGCAGTACGGCCGGCGGCACTGCGTTCAGCATGGTCATCGAAACGGTCATCGGAGGCATCTCCTCGTACGCGGTCCTCGATCCGACACGTCGAGCATCCCGCCGCAGGCGCCGCCACGCGTCCTGCCGGCAGCGGCGGTCGCGCTGCTCCCCGGGGAGCAGCGGCGGCTCAGCCGGTCCACCGGAGCCGGCGGGCCGGCCGAGCCGGTGGAGGCGGCCGGTCCCGTCGAGCCGGCCGGTCGGGCCGAAGCCGCCGGGTGCCGTCCGGGACGGAGGCTGCCTAGCCTGGTGGCAGGAGGTGGTGGAGATGCTGACCGAGGCCCCCATCCACGCCGTGATCCCGGCCGCTGACCTCGCCCGCGCCACGGCGTTCTACCGGGACGCCCTGGGGCTGAAACCGACGGTGGAGTCGGAGGAGGAGGTCCGCTTCGAGAGCGGTGGCACCCGGTTCTCGGTCTACCGGACGCCCAACGGCGGCAAGGCCGCCCACACCCTGGCGAGTTGGACGGTCGCCGACCTGGACGCCGAGATGGCCGATCTGCGGTCGCGCGGGGTCGTCTTCGAGGAGTACGACATGCCGGGGCTGAAGACCGTCGACGGCGTCGCGGCGGCGGAGGGCTTGCGGTGCGCCTGGTTCAGGGACAGTGAGGGCAACATCCTCTGCCTGGCCGAGGAGGGTGCGCCGTAGTCCGAAGCTCACGCGGCGCAGAACGCGGCGGCGCTCGGCCACGCCGCCCGGTGGTGCCCGCACCGGACCGCCACGCACAGGGCCACCACCGGGCTCAGGAATTCGGCTGACGCCCGGCGGGCCGGTGCGCCGACAGCCGCGCACCTGCCGACGTACCACCTGCCGACGCTCCGCCGTCCCGAACTCGTCAGCCGGGCAACTGCACCCGGGGCGCAGCGGACGGCACGGCCGGCCGGGCGCCTCCGTGGAGCCCCGCCCACGCGGTTCCCCGCGCTCCTGTCGAACAGCGCACGGCCGGTCGGGCTGCCCTACGGGATGCGGACCGCAGCGCCGCTGACCCGGATCCTCGGGTCGCCGGGCCGCAGCTCGACGCGCAGGCGGCCGGGGCGGCCGAGGTCGTCGCCCTGGTGCAGGGTCAGCACGGCTGCCTCGGACTCCAGCCCGCCGAGCGCGCGCAGGTACGCGCCGAAGGCGGCGGCCGCGGCGCCGGTGGCCGGGTCCTCGACCACGCCGCCGACGGGGAACGGGTCGCGCACGTGGAAGGTGTCGACCGACTCCCGCCAGACGAGCTGGAGCGTGATCAGGTCGAGCCTGGTCATGAAGGCGGCCAGCCGCTCGAAGTCGTACGCGAGATCGGCGAGTCGAGCCCGGGTGGCGACCGTCAGCACCAGGTGGCGCGCCCCCGCGTAGGCGATCCGGGGCGGCAGGGTCGGGTCCAGTTCCTCGCGACGCCAGTCGAGGGCTGCGAGCGCTTCGTCCACGTCCGCGTCGGCGACCTCCTCGACGTACGGCTCGACGCTGGTCAGGGTTGCCGCCAGGACCCCGCCGGGGCCGGCCGCCACGTCGACCGGGACGGTGCCCGCGCGGGTCTCGAAGACCACCGGGCCGGGACCGATCCGCTCGGCCAGCGCGACGGCGGAGGCCACGGTGGCGTGTCCGCAGAACGGCACCTCGGCCTTGGGGCTGAAGTACCGCACGGTGTAGGAGCGTTCGGGCCCGGGCGTGAGGAACGCCGTCTCGGAGTAGCCGAGTTCGGCGGCGACCGCGAGCTGGGCGGCATCGTCCAGCCCGGTCGCGTCGAGCACCACGCCCGCGGGGTTGCCGCCGCTGGGGTCGGTGGTGAACGCGGTGTAGCGGAGCACCTCTGCAGAGATCGTCATGCCGGTCGGCAACACCGTTCCGGACCGGTTGATTCCCTCCTGCCCCGATCCCTGCCCCTGCCCCTGTCACGGCGTCAGTCCGTGGTGCGCCGCCCGGACTTTCCGCACCCGGCGCACCGGCGCCGGCCGGTGTCCTCACGATCGCCCCGCCGGCTCCACCCGGTACCGTCCCCGTGTCGTGCCGAACTCCCGGTCGCAGGCGTGCGACCGGGCGCACCGGGTGCCGCAGCCGACCCGGGACGGCGCGGTCAGGCCCGTGCCAGGCCCGTGTCAGGCGGTGACCACCGCCTGCGGCTCGTGCAGGCAGGGCTCCCAGGCGAGTTCGGCCGCGCCGACGAGTCCCGCGTGGACGACCTCGGCGGGCACGATCGGCACCCGGCCGCTGCGACCCCAGAGGCAGCGCTCCGCGACCACCGAGGCGAGCCGTTCGGGAGCGGCCGCCAGGAGGTCGCGGTGCAGTCCGCTGAGCACGATGCGGTCGGGGTTGAGGATGTTGACCATCCCGGCGAGGCCCAGGCCGAGGCGGTCCACGATGTGTTCGACGGCGGAGCGGGCCTCCGGGTCGCCGACAGCGGAGCGGGCCAGCTCGCGGGCCTGGTCGAAGAGCGGACGGTCCGGGTCGGGAGTGCGGCCGACGGCCGCGAACAGGGCGTCCGGATCGGTCTCCGCGTTGAGGCAGCCCCGGTTGCCGCACTGGCACGGACGGCCCTGCGGATCCACCGTCAGATGGCCCACCTCCAACGCCAGCCCGGCGCTTCCGGTGTGCAGCCGGCCGTCGATGACCAGGGCCCCGCCGACACCCCGGTGGCCCGAGGTGACCAGCAGCAGGTGCCGCGAGCCCCGGCCGGCGCCGTGCCGGTGCTCGGCGAGGGCGGCCAGGTTGGCGTCGTTGGCCACGGCACTGGGGAACGGACGCCGGACGTCGGGACCGAGGTCGGCCTTGCGGATCTCCTCGGCGAACAGGTCCGCGACGGGCGTGCCGCTCGGCCAGGCGAAGTGCAGCGCGGCCAGCGCGGTACCGTCCGGCTCGGTCACCGGATTGGGCAGGGCGAGCGCCGCACCCAGGCAGCGGCGGCTCGACGCGCGGGCCAGTTCGGCACCGGCCGCGGTGACCGCGCGCAGCAGCCGCACCGGGTCGGTCGCGGCGGGCAGGGGCAGGTGGACCGGTGGCTCCAGGCGGCCGCCGAGCCCGGCCAGCGCGACGCTCAGACCGTCCGCGTGGATCTGCGCGGCGATCACCACCGGGCCCGCCGGGTCGATGGCCAGCCGGTGCGAGGGGCGGCCCCGCCCACCACCCGCCGGACTGGAGTCGACCGTGATCAGGCCGAGTGCCTCCAGTTCACCGCTCACGGCACCGGCCGTGGCCCGGGTGACGTCCAGCGCGCTGGTGAGCGCGGACCGGGTGGGCGCCCGGCCGGTGTGGATCAGGGTCAGGGCCGGTCCGAGCAGCGTCCGGCCCCGGTCCGGCGCGCTCCGGCGGGCGTCCGCGGCCCCCTGCCGGGGCTCGTCGGGCGTCCCCGGCAGGCGTACCTCGGCTGCCACGCGCGGGCGCGAACCAGCCCGCGCGCCGAGCACGGTACGGCGCTCGGGACCGCCTCCGCGCCCAGGGGCATCCGGTCCTCCGGGACCGTCCGGGCGCTCGGAGCCGTCCGGCCCCTCGGGGCTCTGCCGGTGCTCGGGACCGTCCAGCTGCTCGGCGGTGAGCCTGCGCTCTGCGACGGCCCCGCGCTCGGCGGTTCGGCGGCCCTCACCGGGGCGGTCCTGGGATCCACCGGCCGGATTCTGACTTGTTGGTGTGTGCGGCACTCCCCTATTCTGACTTTGTGCCGCTCCTAAACAAAACCCGCGCCCGTTCAGAAGCCCACAACCCCCCGATCGGCCGATCCGGCGCCACCCCCGACCACTCATGGTCCGCCGCCCGGATCGCCCTCACCGCCTTCTTCGCCATCGACGGTTTCCTCTTCGCTGCCTGGGTCGTGCGGATCCCCGACATCCGGGCCCAGGTCAGCGCCTCGCACAGCGCTCTCGGTCTCGCCCTGCTCTGCATCTCCGCCGGGGCGGTCGCCACCATGCCGCTGATCGGCCGACTCTGCGTCAGGCACGGCAGCCGCCCGGCCACCGTCGGCTCGCTGGTCGCACTCAGCCTCTCCGTTCTGCTGCCCGCGCACCTGCACTCGGTGCTGGGGCTCGGCCTGGTCCTGATCCTCTTCGGCGCGGCGTACGGTGCGGCGAACGTCAGCATGAACAGCGCTGCCGTCGACCTGGTCGCCGAGCTCCGACGCCCCGTCATGCCCAGCTTCCACGCCGGCTACAGCCTCGGGGGCCTGGTCGGTGCCGCAGTCGGCGGGCTGCTCGCCGGCCGGCTCAGCGCGGCCTGGGCGCTCGGCCTCAGCGGTCTGCTCGGCCTGCTGGTCACCGCCCTCGCCGGGACGGCCCTGCTGCGCGGCTCCGCCGGCGCGACGCCCTCCGCTCCCCGGCCGGTCACGTCCGATGCGCCCGTCGCGTCCTCCACACCCTCCGCATCCTCCGCATCCTCCGCATCCGACTCCAGGGTCGGCTCGGCACCGAAGGCCCGGACGTCGCTCCCTGCAGGCGCCGCACGAGTACTGGTCCTGCTGCTCGGCCTGACCGCGCTGTGCGACGCGTACGGAGAGGGTGCACTCGCCGACTGGGCCACCCTCCACCTGACCGACGACGTCAACGCGAGCGCCGGGCTGGCTGCGACCGGCTTCGCCGCGTACGCCTTCGCGATGACCGCCGGGCGGGTCGGCGGCACCTGGCTCTCCGTCCGGCTCGGCCAGACCCGGGTGATGCTCTTCGGCGGCCTCACCGCCTGCACCGGGATGCTGATCGCCGCTCTGGCGCCGACCGTACTCGTGGTGCTCGTCGGGTTCGTCCTGGTCGGGCTCGGCCTGTCGAACATCTTCCCGCTCGCCATCGCCCAGGCCGGTGCCATCGGCGGCCCCAGGGGCGTCGCCACCGCCTCCACCCTCGGTTATGCGGGCATGCTGATCGGCCCACCGGTGATCGGGTTCCTCGCCGATGCGACCTCCCTCCCCCTCGCCCTCACCAGCGTCGCCGCCACCTCGGCGGTGGCCGGCCTGCTCGCGGTCACGGTCCGCCCTCGACGCAGCCGCGAACGCGTCCCGCTCGCCCAGCCGTAGCGGCCGGTGCCGCCGGTGCCGCCGGTGCCGCCGGTGCCGCCGGTGCCGCCGGTGCCGCCGGTGCCGCCGGTGCCGCCGATCGATACGGCCTGGTCAGTCCGGCCGGCCATGCCGACCAGGCCGTTCACGTCGGAGGGGAACCGCCGGCGGCGGCCGCGCGGCCGAGCTGCCGGGCGGCGGTGCGCCATGCGGCCGTGACGGCGGCGTGGGCGGCGGCAGTCGCGGTGGCGACGTCGCCGGTCAGGTGCACCGGCTCACCGACGTGAACATGCAGGTCGGGGCGGCGGAGCGGAGCGGTGAGCAGACCTGCGACCTGCTTGGACGAGCTGCCGGAGCTCAGGCGCCGCGCGCCGCACTGACCGAGCGGGACGACGGGGGCACCGCTCGCCTCGGCGAGCCTGGCGAGCCCGCTGCGGAAGGGGCCGGGAGCAAGGTCGCCGGCGTCCCTTCGCCGCGGCAGACCTCCCTCGCCGTAGACGAGGACCAGGTGTCCGGCCGCCAGGGCCGCCGCCGCGCCGTCGAGGGCCGCGGCGGCCCGGTGCGTACGGCGGTGGACGGGGATGTGCCCGCCGTTCCGGAGTGCGCGGCCCAGCAGCGGGATCCGCCAGAGCCCGGCGGTGGCCATGACCACCGGTTCGACTCCCAGGCCGTGCAGGGCTGCCAGCACGACGGCCGGATCCGCGAGCGAGGTGTGGTTGGCCGCGATGATGCTGCCGGGGGCGAGTGGCCCGTCACCGTCGATGGTGACCGTCAGGTTGCCGAGGAGGGGCGCCAGGGTGGAGGCGATTCGGCTGAGCATCTGCGTCCGTTCCTTCGGGCCGATGGTGCTGTGGCGCCTGCCATCCTCCCGGCACGGGCCCGGCGCGCACCTGAGTAGGGGTACTCAACTCGCCTCCGGGGTCCGGCCGTAGACATGGCCGACCGGCGTACAGCCACCCGGTTTGCAGTCGTCCGGGTTCGACCGTCCGGCGCCGACCGTGTGGAGCGAGGACGGCCGGGTGATGCCGCCGAGGCACGGCCGCCGGTTCACCGGACCGCCACCGGACGTCCGCCTGCTGCGGATCACGGGCAGCCGCGCGTTCGCCCCCGAAGATCAGTCGGCCCGAATTCGCCTGTGCGGTAGGGGAGTTCACCCGCTGACCCACCACGTCCCCGGGGCGTCCCGCCCGATCGGATCCGGCCGCGGGGGCGGCACCGGCCCGCTGCTGTGAGAGGCTCACCAACAGCACAGCGATCAGGACAGCGCACGAAGCACGACCGGCAAGGACGGAGCAGGCGATGACGGTCCAGGTGATGCGAGCCGACGGACGGGCCGCGACGCCGTGGCTGAACGGCGGCGGAGTGACCCGTGAGGTGGCCGGGTTCCCGACAGGCGCGGGGCTGACCGAGTTCGTGTGGCGGGTGAGCCTCGCCGACGTCGCCCAGGGCGGACCGTTCTCCCGCTTCGAGGGCGTGGACCGGATCATCACCGTGGTCGAGGGTGCGGGAATGGCCCTGACGGTGTCCGGTACCGAGCACCGCATCGCGCAGCCGTACCGCCCGTTCGCCTTTCCCGGCGAGGCGGAGACCGGGTGCCGGCTGCTCGACGGGCCCGTGGTCGACTTCAACGTGATGACCCGGCGCGGGCGCGCCACGGCCGAGGTCGAGATCGCCGACTTCCAGCGCGCGGTGCGCGTGCCGCCGTCCGCCGTCGTCCTGCTGGTCTGCCTCGCCGGGACCGCCGAGCTCGGCTCCGCCGACGTCCGGCTCGGCCGCTACGACGCCGCTCTGCTGGACGGGGGCGAGGATCTGCTGCGGGTCGACGGCGTCACGGCCGTGGTGACGATCCGCCACGCGGCCTGACAGCCGTCGGCGTCCGCCACGTTTCCGCCCGGCCGACCTCTCGGATCGGTCAGCCGGGCCTGCGGCACCCCGTCCGGCCCGGGCGGGACGAGGCCGGGCCGCCCGTTCGGGCCGGACCGGGTGATGCTCTTATGGATGTCAAGCAGCGGTTGTGAGCTGCTTGGTGGTAGTGCTGCGTGTGGTGGTCAGGAGCTGGTAAATCTCGCGGGCAATGAACCGCTTGAGGCAGCGGATGATCTCCTTCTTCGAGAGGCCTTCCTTGGTCCTGCGCTGCATGTACTGCTTGGTGCGGTCGTCCCAGCGCAGTCGGCACAGGACGATGCGGTAGAGGGCTGCGTTGGCACCGCGGTCGCCGCCTCTGTTGAGGCGATGGCGGTGGTTGCGGCCGGAGGAGGCCGGCAGTGGTGCAACGGCGCAGAGCATGGCGAACGCGGCCTCCGAGCGCAGGCGCTCAGGGTTCTCTCCGGCGGTGACCAGAAGTTGTCCGGCGACGTCCGCGCCGACGCCGTTCAGGGCAAGCAGGGCCGGGGCGATCTCAGCGACCAGCGGGGCGATGATTCCGTCCAGCTCGTCGATCTCCTCGGTGAGCCGTTGGTAGCGACGGGCCAGGGTCCGCAGCGCGAGGCGGGCGGCGACGGTCGGCTCTCCGGCACGCTCGGCGTTGGGCCGCCAGGCGGAGCATGTGGCGATCAACTGCCGGTCGCCCATGTTCCGCACGGCCGCCCGCAGTTCCTCCGGAGCCGTGATGATCAGCGTCTTCATCTGCCGTGAGACGTCAGCGCGTTGACTCACTGCGCTGCGCCGCGCGACGCGTAGGCTCCGCAGGGCCTCCACCTGGCCATCGCGGTGCTTGGGTATGCCGGTGCGGCGCTGGGCGAGGGCTGCGCGGGCGGCCGCCTCGGCGTCGACCGGGTCGGACTTGCCCTGCCAGCGGCGGGCCTTGCGATCTGGGCGGTCGATCTCCACCACGCTCACGTCCTGCTCGCGCAGGTAGCGGGCGAGTCCGGCGCCGTAGGCCCCGGTGCCCTCCACTCCGACGAGCACAACAGCGCCGAAGGAGCGGAGCCAGGCCAGCAGCCGGCGGTAGCCGGCCGCGGTGGCCTCGAACTGCTCGGCTCCCAGCAGGCGCCCGGCCGAGTCGACGGCGGCCGCTGTGTGGGTGTCCTTGCGGGTGTCGACGCCGCCGGTGATCTCGCGGGCCTGCTCTGCGATGCTGGACATCGCCGTCCTCTCCAATGAACCGGGTGGGGCGGCAGCCACCGGTCCGGCGAGCGGACAGGACAGTGATGGGGCCTCTGGCCAGGCTCTTATGAAGTCACGCAAGCCGGACCGGTGGATGCTCACGAACGCCTCCCGGACGGGGCCGACAGATCCCGTTGAAGACCCCAAGGTCAGTCAGTTCTTGGGTCAGACCCCGCCGGAAGACGCTCATGAACATCCTCACTGTCAGTTCTGTTCGCCGGGGAGGCGGAGGTCCCAGCCGACCAGGGCACGGAGCTGCTCTGCGGTGATGCCCTCGGGGATGGGGTTGGGCGGCTCGTGGCGCAGCGGCGGCTGCCAGCCGTCGTCGGTGGTCCAGTTGCGGACGACCTTGGCCGGGGCACCCGCGACCACACTGCAGTCGGGGATCTCGCCGCGGACCACGGAACCGGCGGCGACCACCACGTTGCGACCGATCCGCGCACCGGGCAGGATCACGGCTCCCGTGCCGATCCAGGAGCCGGAGCCGATCTCGACCGGCTCGTTGCGCGGCCACTGCTTGCCGATGGGCAGCTCGGTGTCGTGGTACGAGTGCGCGGTGTCGGTGATGTAGACGTACGGGCCGGTCCACACGTCGTCGCCGAGCACGATCGACTGGTGGCCGACGATGTGGCTGCCCCGTCCGATCACACAGCCGCCGCCGAGCCGGACGATCGGGTCGGGGCCGAGGTCGAGCCCGGGGAGGAACCCGGCCGAGATGGTGACGCGTTCGCCGATGATGGAGAACGGCCCGATGGTGATCCACTGTTCGTTGAAGACGGCACCGAGCGGGAACGCCAGCTTCGTGCCGTCGCCCAGTTCGCGGAACCGGTACGGGCCCGGGTTGTCGTTGGAGACCGCGCCGACGCCCTGCACCCACTTCCAGCCCCGGTGCACCAGCCGGCCGACTGCGCGGCGGCCTCGGGAGCGGGCGGCGTTCAGGAGCGTACGGGCATTCGACATGCGCCCCACGCTAGCGGGCGCACGCCGAGGTCAGGACGGCGGAGGGACCAACATCACAACCGGGTCCCGACCGACCGTGCGGGCGCCCCGGGACGCGCGGACCTGCACGGGCGGCCCCGGGCCCGGTACGGACCCCGGGAACCCGATCATGCGCTCCGCGAGCGCGCGGGGGACCGTGCGAGCAGCCCTCGACGGACTGCCCGGTCTCTCGCACCGTCCCCCGTGCCACCAGCAGCACACGGCCACTGTGTCACGGTGTCGCCTGCCACCACGTCACGGTGTCGCCTGCCGCCACGCAACCACGCGACCGACAGCGCACGGCCGACCGCGAGCGGACTACTCGGCCCAGCGGGCCGGGCGACGCTCCAGGAAGGACCGCATCCCCTCCTGCGCCTCCGGCGAGCCGAACAGCCGCGCGGACTGGGCGACTCGCTCGTCCGCGTCCCGCTCGAAGGAGGCCACCACGTCCGCGTTGGTGAGGCGCTTGGACTCGGCCAGGCCCTGCGGCGATCCCAGCCGGATCGCGTCCAGCAGGACCTTGAGCGCCGCCTCGGGGTCCTCCGCGGCCTCGCTGATCAGGCCGATCCGGGCGGCCTCGGCGGCGTGGAAGACCTCACCCGTCAGGTAGTAGCGGGAGGCGGCACGCGGGTCCAGCTTGGGGCGCAGCGGCAGGGAGATCACGGCGGGCGCGAGCCCGAGCCGGACCTCCGTGAAGGCGAAGGTGGAGAGCGGCCCGGCGATGGCGATGTCGGCGGCGCCGAGCAGTCCCAGGCCGCCGGCCCGAGCGGCGCCGTTGACCACGGCGATCACCGGCTTGGGGCAGTCGATGACGGCTCGTTGGATGTCCACCAGGCCACGCGGGCCCACCGTGGGGTCGGCGCCGGTCGCCTCGGAGAGGTCCGCGCCCGCACAGAACACCTTGCCGGTGTGGCCGAGCACCACCGCCCGTACCGCAGGGTCGGCGGCCGCGTCCGCGAGTCCCTTGGAGAGTTCGGCCATCAGCCGGGTGGAGAGGGCGTTGCGGTTGTGCGGGGAGTCGAGCTCCAGGGTGGTGACGGCATCGGCGGTGGTGATACGGACGAGCGGTACTTCGCGGGTCATCGCGGCTGGGCCTGCTTTCCGGCTGAGGGGTGGTCGGACGGCGTGCAGTTCACTCCGGCGTGCCCCGGACGCCGCGGACGGCTGTCGGATGCACGCGACTTCACGGACGACCGGTGGATGCGGCCGCCCGGAACGAGACTCTGACACGACCACCCGTCCCGGAACCAGAGCCCCGGGCGAATCCGCTGGTCAGCGCCGCGCCCAGGTGCGGCGGCAGCCGACCTGCGCCCCGCCGTCCTCGCCGCACGGCCCCAAGGACCTCACCGGCCTCACCACCGGCCTCACCACGGGCCGGGACCAGGCGCAGCCGCTCGGTGCCGAGCCGACCGGACCGGCCGCCGACCGCGCCGGGCGCGACGGCGGCAGGCGGCAGGCGGCAGGCGGCAGGCGACGGAGGACGGACAGCGCCAGTTGGCCCAACTCCCCCGTTTTCCGGACCTGTTGACGCACTGGCCCAGTCCTCCTGCGGTGCCCGGGAGGCTCCCCCGAGGCACCCCTGTACGGCACCCCCGCATGTACGGCACCCCCGCACCAGACCGGCAGGACCATGATCGACCGGCCCGAACGGCACCCTGATCACCGCACTCGACAACGGCCTGAAGCAGGCCGGACGGTGGGCCGGGGCCCGAAGCTCCCGGCCCACCCGTCCCCCGGGTCGGCGAACACCGGCCCGGCGCCCTCAGCGTCCGGCGAAGGAGGCCAGCTTGCGCGCGGCGCGGTGGTCCCGCATCACCTGGGCGAACGTGGTGTGCCCCTGGGTGGTCCTGGCGAAGGCCCGCCAGGCCGGGCTGATCAGGCAGACCGCCGCGTGGAAGAGGTGCGGCCGCCGCTCGAAGGCGTTCAGCATCACCTTCCCGGCCCGCATCTCCACCCCGAGACCGGCCTTGATGGCGAAGGCGTAGTTGAGCGCCTGCCGCCGCACGCCGGTCGTACCGTCCGCCTCGGCGACCTTGACCGCCCACTCGCCCGCCAGTCGGCCCGAACGCAGCGCGTACGAGATGCCTTCGCGGGTCCACGGCTCCAGCAGCCCGGCCGCGTCGCCCGCGACCAGCACCCGGCCGCGCGAGAGCGGCGAGTCCTCGGCCCGGCACCGGGTCAGGTGCCCGGACTCGATGCTCGGGGTGAACCCGGCCAGGCCCAACTGCCGGATGTACTCGGCCAGGTACTGCTTGGTGCCCTCACCGTCGCCGCGCGCCGAGATGACGCCGACGGTCAGCGTGCCCGAGTCGGTCTTCGGGAAGACCCAGCCGTACGAACCGGGCAGCGGGCCCCAGTCGAGGTGGATCTTCCCGGCCCAGTACTCGGAGACCGACTCCGGCACCGGGATCTCGGCCTCCAGGCCCAGGTCGATCTGGTCGAAGGTGACCCCGACGTGCCGGCCGATCCGGCTGGCGCTACCGTCCGCGCCGACCACCGCACGGGCCTCGATGCGCCGGCCGTCGGTGGTGGTGACGAACGCCGTGCGCGCCCCCTCCTCCTGCTCCACGCCGCTGATGGTCACTCCGGTGACCAGCACCGCCCCGGCCTGCTCGGCGGCCTGCACCAGACGCAGGTCGAACTCGTCCCGGTTGACCAGGCCGAACAGCATCCGCTTCGAGCGGCGGGTCCGGGCGAACCGGCCACTCAGCGCGAAGGTGACGGCGTGGATCCGGTCCTGCAGCGGCAGCTTGAAGTCCGGCGGGAGGCTGTCCCTGGACGGCCCGATGATGCCGCCGCCACAGGTCTTGTAGCGCGGGTGCTCGGCCTTGTCGAGGAGCAGCACCCGGCGGCCCTGCGCGGCTGCGGCGTACGCGGCGGAGGACCCGGCCGGCCCTGCGCCGACCACCACCACGTCCCACACACCGTCCAGCGGATCGGGCTCGGCGGGGGTGTCGATACGGTCCTGGTCGTGGGAGCTACCGGAGTCAGTCACGGGCAGCAATTCTAGTGTGCGCACCGGACCCGCCGATCCATCAGGTCCGGGCCTGTGAGCTGCTGCACCCGGCCCGACCTATGATCGACGGACCCCCACAGACCGTCCCCGAACAACCCCTCGGAGAAGTTGATGACCCAGCAGCCCCTGGCAGCGGCCGTCCGTTCCCTGATGCCGCGCGCCAAGGCCGACCTCACCGAGCTGGTGGCCTTCCGCTCGGTCGCCGACCCGCGCCAGTTCCCGGTGGAGGAGTGCGAGCGGGCGGCCCGCTGGGTCGCCGACGCCTTCGCCGCCGAGGGCCTGACGGGCATCCGGCTGCTCGACACCCCGGACGGCACCCAGTCCGTCTACGCCGAGCTGCCGGGACCGGCGGGCGCCCCGACCGTCCTGCTGTACTCGCACTACGACGTGCAGCCCCCGCTGGACGAGACCGCCTGGCAGAGCCCCGCGTTCGAGCTGACCGAGCGCGACAGCCGCTGGTACGGGCGCGGCGCGGCCGACTGCAAGGGCAACATCCTGATGCACCTGACCGCCCTGCGCGCGCTGCGCGAGGTGGAGGGCGGCTTCCCGGTCGGTCTGAAGGTGATCGTCGAGGGCTCGGAGGAGCAGGGCACCGGCGGTCTGGAGCGCTACGCCGAGCAGCACCCCGAGCTGCTCACCGCCGACGTCATCGTGATCGGCGACACCGGCAACTTCGCCCCCGGCCTGCCCACCGTGACCGCCTCGCTGCGCGGGATGACGGTGGTCGAGATCGCCGTCGACACGCTGCCAGGCAACCTGCACTCGGGCGCCTTCGGCGGCGCCGCTCCGGACGCGCTGCAGGCGCTGATCCGGGTCCTGTCGACGCTGCACGACGAGCACGGCGACGTCGCGGTGGCCGGGCTGGCGGCCGACCAGACCTGGACCGGCGTCGCGTACCCGGAGGAGCAGTTCCGCTCCGACGCCAAGGTGCTGGACGGCGTCTCGCTGACCGGCACGGGCACGGTCGCGGACCGGCTCTGGGCCCGCCCCTCGGTGACCGTCCTGGGCATCGACGCTCCCCCGGTGGTCGGTGCGACCTCCTCGGTGCAGGCCACCGCCAAGGCCAGCGTCAGCCTGCGGATCCCGCCGAGCATGGACCTGAAGGAGGCCCAGGACGCCCTGGTCGCCCACCTGGAGGCCGCGGTCCCGTTCGGCGCCCGCGCCACGGTGAGCCGGATCAGCGGTGGTGAGGCGTTCAGCGCCGACACCACCGGACCGGCGTACGACGCGATGGGCTCGGCGATGCGCGAGGCCTTCGGCGTCGACATGGTCGCCTCCGGCGAGGGTGGCTCGATCCCGCTCTGCAACACGTTGCGCACCCTCTACCCGCAGGCCGAGATCATCCTGATCGGCGTCGAGGACCCGACCACCCAGATCCACGCCGTCAACGAGAGCGTGGACCCGCAGGAGCTGGAGCGGATGGCCCTCACCGAGGCGCTGTTCCTGCGCAACTACGCCGGCCGCTCGGCCTCGTAACCCCCGACCGGCTCGGCCTCCCGGCCGGCACGGCGGGCCGGACAGCACAGTGGGCCAGCCGGCACGGCGGGCCGGACAGCGCAGTGGGCCGGTACGGAGGGGCACCCTGATCGCCTCCGTACCGGCCCTGCTCGGATGCCGTACCCGACCCGACCGGTCCCCGCAGACCCCCCGTGCGGTCTGCGGGGACCGGTGGGTCACCGCCCGTGCCTCAGCTCCAGGGGTTGGCCGGCTGGTCGTTGATCGCGGTCCAGAACCGGACCCCGGTCGGCAGGCTGCCCGCGGCCCAGAAGGACCAGCCCTCGCCGTCGTGGAACTCGGCCATCCGCCAACCGCTGCCGAAGCTCCCCGCGCAGATCCCGTCCGCCCGGGCCCGGCTGCTCAGCAGCGAGCCCTGGACCGGCGCGGTCGCCCTGACCTGCCCGCGGGCCCAGCTGTGGAAGCCGCCGGCCGGGATCCCGGCCGGCGCCGGACGGCCGTCCTGGTTCAGGCAGAGCAGCGGGAGGGACGCGGAGGCGCTGGTGTCACCGCCGTAGGGGTTGCTCGCCGCGTCGTAGCCGACGTGCACGTTGTCGCCGCGCTGTTCGAGATTGGCCCAGGTCATCCCCGGGTGCCCGCCCAGCCCGAGGGCCGCGAACGCCGGCTTGCCGATGTTCCACTCCT
Source organism: Kitasatospora sp. NPDC056138 (assembly GCF_042264695.1). Lineage (NCBI taxonomy): Bacteria > Bacillati > Actinomycetota > Actinomycetes > Kitasatosporales > Streptomycetaceae > Kitasatospora > Kitasatospora sp. NPDC056138. Next base: position 74,296 of record NZ_JBHJVK010000039.1, read on the forward strand.
GGTAGGCGCCGTCGTTGCAGCCGAAGAGGTAGATCTTCCAACCGCCGAAGTTCTTCCTGGTGTTGTCCATGCACTGACCGGTCGACACGCTCTTCAGTCGCACCCCGACCAGGTCCCAGAGCGGTGTCGGCCCGGCCTGGAAGGGCGTGACGACCCACTGCTGGGAGGTGGAGCCGGTGCCGCAGCCGAAGTTGCCGACGCCGCCGTCGAAGGCGGTGAGGCAGTAGCGCGGATCGGCCCCGGCACTGATGGTGAAGAAGCCCGGGTAGCCGGCGACCGGCTTGAACAGCCACTTGCCCGGGTGGTGGGCGTCGTCGCAGGGGGTCAGGTCGGACCAGTCGTTCAGACCCCCGGTCGGACAGCGGTCGGACGCCTGGTTGTACAGAACCGTGGCCACCGGATCCGCCGAGGCGGCTCCGGGGGTCACCACCAGCGCGGCCAGGGCCAGCGCGAGGCCAATGACCAGCCGTTTGACGAACGACGGCATAGTTCTCCTCCAGAGACGGGAAAGCCGGGAACTCGGCTGTCGGGCGGTCGGTTCGCATGCGCCGCGCTCGAAGCCACCGGCATCCTGTCACCGCCGGATCGGCGTCCGACATCCCAGAAGTCTGGGATTTCCGACTGCGGGCGCCGGCCGTACCACCACGGCCGCACCACCACGCCACCATGGCCGTACCACCACGCCACCACGGCCGCACCGTCAGCCCGGCGGCAGATCCACGGTGTCGAGATGACTCGCCATCAGCAGCGCGACGAGGGCTCGGCGGCTGCGCACCCCGGTCTTGTCGAAGATCTTCTTCAGATGGTCCTGGACCGTCGCCTCACTGAGTGAGAGCCGCCGCGCCAGCGTCCTGGTGCTGTCACCGCGCACGGCCCCGAGCGCGACCTCCTGCTCCCGTGCGGTCAGCCCGTGCGCCATCAGTGCGACGGGAAGGTTCTGGGCGGGCGAGGCGGGAGTCGCCACGATGGCGATCTGCCCGTCGGCCCTGCCCTCCAGGGCGGAGGCGTGCAGAATCACCCAACGCCCGCCCGGGGTGAGGATCCTGGCCTGTGCACCCGCCTGCCGACGGCCGACGGCCGATGCCCTGGCCAGCTCCGCGACGGCGGCCAGACCACTGGGCACGTCCCCGGCGAACCGATCGTCCCCGGTCAGTTCGGCGAGCAGCGCCTGCCCCTGCCGGTCCGCCGACACCAGCCCGCCGCCGGCGCTCAGGATGACCACGGCCGGAGCCGTCCACTCCGCCCCGTCGCCGCACCCGACGCCGTCCCCGGCCTGCGCCGGACGGTGCGAGTCCCGCAGCGCGGCGCCGACCAACCGGGCGGCCCGCGCCATCAGCTGGACGTCCCGAGCCCGGAACGGCCCCTGGCCCCGCTCCCGCATGAACGCAGCGGATCCCCAACGACCGCCCTGCACATCGAAGTTGACGCGTAACTCATCCACGTACCCCAGCTCCGCCAGCAAATCCCGGTAGCGGACGCTCCGCTCCGGCCGCCCGTGATTGGCCCGTACCACGCTCTGGGCCAGCAGCCCGGACTCCCTGATCGCCACGAACCGGGTGCTGTCCGCACTCCAGAACTCCAGGTACGCGGCCTGCTCGAACCCTCGCGCGTCGAGCCCCTCGGAGACCGTCGAGGTGAGGAAGCCCGTGACCGGATCCGCGCCGTGGAAGCAGCCGCCGTCGAACCCGAGCCCGCTCCGGAGCAGTCCGGTCAGCTCGCGGAACAGCTCCGCGACCGGCAGTCCGGCCGCCGACAGGTCGGCTATCTCGCCCAGGATTTTGCGTTCCACACCCAAACGGTTGACCATGACATGACTATAGGTGTCCGAACTCCCCGCCGCCTTCCGCCACTTGGCGGGTCAGCAACCCTCGCGGCGCCGGGCCAGCAGCCGTACCGCCAGCGCATGACCCGTGGCTGCGGCGACGAGTCCGGCACCGGCGCCGAAGCAGGCCTCGTCGAGCGTGGTCCGCCCCCGGCGGCGCAGGAGGCGGTGCGCCACGCCGAAGGCCGCGCCGAGACCGAGAGCGGCGACCCCGGCCCCACGGACGGCCGACGGCGCCCCCTGCCCCGGTGCACCCTGTCCGCGTGGACCCTGCCCCGGTGCACCCTGCCCAGGTGCCTGCGCCCGGGCGCGCTCGGCGGCCAGCAACGCGACCGTGTACCGGACGACCTCGGCCAGCGCCAGCACCGAACCGCCGTACTGCAGGACGTCGTACAGCGGTACCCCGGCGACCCGCCGCGTCAGCACCGGGAACGCCCGCACACCCGCCCGCCCCTCGTGCGTCCAGGCGTCCCACCCGACGTGCGTCGCCGCGCCGATCCCCGCCGACACCGCGAACCAGCCGACCGCCCGGTCGGCGCCTCCCGCGGTGACGGTCTCAGCGGCCGCCGCCCACGTCCCGGGGAGCAGCGACACCAGCGGCTCCCGCAGCAGCCGGTGCCACCCGGCCGCCAGGCCGCCCGCGACCAGCACGTCGACCGTCGGCACCGCCCACCACCGGTGCGTGAGCTCCCCGAAGCGGTACGTCCCACGCAGCAGCGACTCGGCGTAGAACGGCACGTCCGGCGCCAGCGCCCCGGCCACCAGCCCGGTGGCCGGCAACGGCCCCCGGCCCCGCCCACCGCGCAGCAGCGGCAGGACGGCGGCGGGATGGCTCAGCGTGAACGGCACACACCCATCTTCGGCACAGGACCGGCCACGCACGACCCCACGGCCCCAGCGCGAGCGTCGAACCGTGCGCTCTCGCGGGCGCCGGGAGCCGTGTACCCCTCCGCTGGGGCGGGCCGCCGTACGCCCCTGTGAGCGCGGGGAGCCGTGCGGAGCGCTCTCCACCTCTGTGCCGCGCCGGGCGCGCGGCTCCCCGTCGAAGCGGTTCCCCGCCCCCGGTTCTGTCGCTGCCCTGCCCCTGCCGACGGGCGGGACGTCACCCGGCGGCGGCCGCCCCCGCCGCAGCCGGGAGTCCCGCCTCCAGATAGCGGAGTTCACCGCGTTCGCGGGCGTCCAGAGCGGCGGCGAGCCGGCGCAGGCGGCCGGCCGGGAGCAGACCGGCGGCCTCGTCCAGGGTGACGAAGCGCCAGCCGCGCAGCTCCTCGGGCGGGAGGCGCAGCGCCTTGCAGGCCTCGGCGTCCAGGCGTCCGCCGTCGTAGACCAGCCGCAGCCCGCCCCGGCGCGGACCGGTGCGCGGCTCCCAGTCGACCGCGAGCAGGCGCAGCGCGGGCGCCTCCAGGCGCAGGCCCAGTTCCTCGACGGTCTCCCGCAGCGCTGCGTCCGTGGGCGCCTCGCCGCGTTCGACGACCCCGCCCGGGAACTCCCAGGAGGGCTTGTAGACCGGGTCGACCAGCAGGACCCGGTCCTGTTCGTCGAAGAGCAGGACCGCGGCTGCCACGGTGTCCCCGGTGCTGTCGGCGCTCTGCACGATGGGGCAGCGCGCGACACCGTCCTTGACCAGCTCGGCCAGCCGTTCGGCGGTCTGGCGCGGCGTGAGCTCACCGGAGTCGATCAGCCGGGCGTCGCGGCTGAGCCAGCGTCTGGCGCTCCGGTACTGGGCGAGGTGCTCCAGGCACCAGGTACGGACCCGGGCGCTCGCCTCGGGGTCACCGGGGCACTCCTCCCGTCGGGCGATCCACTCCTGCAGGATCGTTTCCTCAGGGTCCAGGACGAAGTGGTGCACGGCCAGCCCGCGGGCGGCGAGCGCACCGAATATCTCGTCCCGGTAGTCCTCCCTGAGCAGGGTCATCGGCACCACCAGCGGCCCCTCGACCTCGCTCAGCAGGGCGGCCGCGACCTCGGGCACCAGGCGTCGCCAGGACGGCAGGTCCTGGTAGTCGGCGACCGTGGCCATCCGGTCCACGGGCAGCATCCGGCGCAGTCCGGCTCCGACCAGTTCCGGGTCGTACAGCACGCTCCCGGGCAGCAACTCGACCAGCTCGCGGCAGGCACTCGTCTTGCCCGCCCCGAATGTGCCATTGACCCAGACGATCACAGCGTCCCCTGCCCTCGGCGCAGCCCGATACCGTCCGCACCGGGCGGCGCGGTCCGTACTCTCCTGGCCACGCGCCAATCGTGGTGGTACCCGCGCCGGGGCCCCGGCCATGCCTGGGCCTCCGGAGCACCGTCAGTTCCCGGCCGTGCGGCACATGTCCGCCGCACCGTCCGGCCGGTGCCGCCACGGCGGTCCGCCGCGCGGGAGTGCAGGGGCGCGGGCGGCGACCGGTCCGGTCGTCCCGGTCCGAGCGCGCGCAGTCCGACCGTTCCCGGTTCGATCATCCAGGTCCGACCGTCCCGGTCCGCTCATGTGCCCGGCGGCCCCGTCGGCCGGCGCAGCGGAACTCACGCCCGATCGAGCAGCTGCTTCTTGAGCACCTTGCCCATCGCGTTGCGCGGCAGCTCGTCGACCAGCACCACTCGGCGGGGCCGCTTGTGCACCGAGAGCCGCTCCGCGACGAAGGCGGTCAGCTGTTCGCCCGTCACCTCGCCCTCGGCGATCACATAGGCGACGACGGCCTGGCCCAGGTCCGCGTCGGGCACGCCGACCACGGCGGCGTCGGCCACGGCTGGGTGGTCGCGCAGGGCCGACTCGACCTCACCTGCGCCGATCCGGTATCCGCCGCTCTTGATCAGGTCGACCGAGGCGCGGCCGACGATCCGGTGGAAGCCGTCCGGCCCGATCACGGCGACGTCCCCGGTGCGGAACCAGCCGTCGGCCGTCCAGGACTCGGCGTTGGCGTCCGGCCGGTTCAGGTAGCCGGCGAACAGCGTCGGACCGGACAGCTGAAGCTCTCCGACCGTCTCTCCGTCGTGAGGGACGGGCGCCCCGTCCTCGCCGACCAGCCGGGTGCGCACCCCCTCGACCGGCAGGCCGACGCTGCCCGGCCGGCGCTCGCCGTCGGCCCTGGTGCTCACCGTGATCAGCGTCTCCGTCATCCCGTACCGCTCGATCGGGGCCTGGCCGGTGAGGGCCGCCAGCCGCTCGAAGACCGGCACCGGCAGCGGCGCGCTGCCCGAGACCAGCAGCCGGGCGCCGCTCAGTGCCTGCGCCGAGGACTCGTCCGCGGCCACCCGCGACCAGACGGTCGGCACGCCGAAGTACAGGCTGCCGCGCGCCCCGGCGTACGCCCCGGGCGTCGGACGGCCGGTGTGCACCAGCTTGCTCCCGGTCCGCAGCGCACCGAGGACGCCGAGGACCAGTCCGTGCACGTGGAACAGCGGCAGACCGTGCACCAGGGTGTCCTCGGCGGTCCACTGCCAGGCGGCGGCAAGCGCGTCCAGGTCCGCGGCGACGGCGGAGCGCGGGATCAGCGCCCCCTTGGGCGCGCCAGTGGTACCCGAGGTGTAGAGCACGAAGGCCGTACGCTCCGGCGCAGGCTCCGGGTACGCGCCCCCAGCGCCTCCCGGGGCGCCCGGCGATCCCCCGGAGAGCGCCGCACGCCCCGTCAGTTCGACCGGCAGCGCCTCGACCCCGTCCCGGGCCTCCTCCCCCGGCCGGACGGCCAGCAGCGCGGCGCCCGAGTCCCGCAGGATGTGCTCGCGCTCCTTGGGCCCCGAGTCGGGCGGCAGCGGCACCACCGGCACGCCCGCCAGCAGCCCGCCCACCACGGCGGTGACCGTCTCGGCGGTCGGCCGGGCGAGTACCGCCAGCGCCGGAGCACCGGCCACCCGGCCGGCCAGAGCCGTCGCGGCGTTCAGCAGCTGCTCGCGCGACATCGCGTGCCCGTCGATCACCAACGCGTCGGCAGCGTCGCCGAATCCGCCCTCAAGTGCCGTCAGCAGTCTCATGTCCCGGACTCTACGCCGCGCCCTGCCGCACCGACCGGGCAACCTCCCGGCACCGCTTCCCGACAGCTGCCGGGCGGCTCCCCGGCAGTTCCTCGGCAACGCCTCGGCAGCCCCGAAGGGCGCGGCAACGCCGAAGGGCGCGGCCCCGGTGTCCCGGAAACCACGCCCTTCGAACCGTCCGACCGGCCGGAGCTCAGCCCTTGCGGGCCTTCACCTCGGCGGTGAGCTGCGGCAGCACGGTGAACAGGTCACCGACCACGCCGTAGTCGACCAGCTCGAAGATCGGCGCCTCGGGGTCCTTGTTGATGGCGACGATGGTCTTCGAGGTCTGCATACCGGCACGGTGCTGGATCGCGCCGGAGATGCCCGCCGCGACGTACAGCTGCGGCGAGACCTGCTTGCCGGTCTGGCCGACCTGGTTGGTGTGCGGGTACCAGCCGGCGTCGACGGCGGCACGCGAGGCGCCGACGGCGGCACCGAGCGAGTCGGCCAGCTCCTCGACCACGCCGAAGCCCTCGGCGGCACCGACACCACGGCCACCGGAGACCACGATCGCGGCCTCGGTCAGCTCCGGGCGGCCCGAGGACACGCGCGGGGTGCGGGAGACGACCTTGGCCGCCTTGCCGGTGAACTCGACGGCGACGTTCTCGACCGCGCCGGCGGCCGGGGCGGCCTCGGGGCTGGTGGAGTTCGGCTTGACGGTGATGACCGGGGTGCCGTGCGACACCTTGGACTTCACCTGGAACGAGGCGGCGAAGACCGACTGGGTCGCGACCGGACCGCCGTCACCGGCCTCCAGGTCGACGGCGTCGGTGATGATGCCGGACTCGAGGCGCAGCGCCACGCGGGCCGCCACCTCCTTGCCCTCACCGGACGAGGTGACCAGCACCGCAGCCGCGCCGGCGGCCTTGGCGATCTGGGTCAGCGCGTCCACCTTGGGGACGACCAGCTGGTCGGCGAACTCGGCGCCGTCGGCGACGTACACCTTGGCCGCGCCGAACTCGCCCGCCTTCGCGGCGATGTCGGCGGCGGCGGAACCGGCACCGAGGACGACCGCCGAGGGCTCGCCGATGCGGCGGGCCAGGGTCAGCAGCTCCAGGGCCGGCTTGCGGACCACACCGTCGGCGTGGTCGACGAGGACGAGAATCTCACCCATCGCTCAATGTCTCCTGTATCTCCGGACCGCCCGTCACTTCCATTGTGGGCAGTCACCACGTCAATGGGTCAGATGGATCAGATGAACTTCTGCTCGGCGAGGTAGGCAGCGAGCTGCTTGCCACCCTCGCCCTCGTCCTTGACGACGGTGCCGGCGGTGCGGGCCGGGCGGGCCGTGATGGTCTCCACGGCCGTCCAGGCGCCACCGAGGCCGACCTCGTCCGCCTCGATGCCGAGGTCGTCCAGGTCGTACTCCTGGACCGGCTTCTTCTTGGCGGCCATGATGCCCTTGAAGGAGGGGTAGCGCGCCTCGCCCGACTGGTCGGTCACCGAGATCACGGCGGGCAGCTCGGCCTCGAGCTGCTCGGTGGCGGCGTCGCCGTCGCGGCGGCCCTTGACGGTGTTGCCCTCCAGCGAGACCTCGGAGAGCAGGGTGGCCTGCGGCAGGCCCAGGCGCTCGGCCAGCAGGGCCGGCAGGACGCCCATGGTGCCGTCGGTGGAGGCCATGCCGCAGACGACCAGGTCGTACTCGGTCTTCTCCAGCGCCTTGGCGATGATCGCCGAGGTGCCGATCACGTCGGTGCCGTGGATGTCCTCGTCGTTGACGTGGACGGCCTTGTCGGCGCCCATCGAGAGGGCCTTGCGCAGGGCGTCCTTGGCGTCGTCCGGGCCCACGGTCAGGACGGTCACCTCGGCGTCGCCGTGGGCCTCGGCGATCCGGAGCGCCTGCTCCACGCCGTACTCGTCCAGCTCCGAAAGGAGGCCGTCGACGCCCTCCCGGTCGGTGGTGGTGTCGTCCTCGAAGCGACGGTCACCGGTCGCGTCGGGCACGTACTTCACACAGACAACGATCCTCAAGCTCACGGCCTGTCTCCTGTACTGGTCTCGTCCGGCGGCTGCGGCTGTGCAAGTGGGCTGTGGACACTCTCCAGACCCACTCCGGGCAGCGGTTATAGCTGTGCCCGTCCGGAACTCCTGGCAGCATACTCGCCAGTAGCTTAGCCGTCACTACTGGCCAGTAGCTTAGTGCTGCCGGACCCCGGCCGAGCGCCCCGCTCCCCCCGAAGCGCGCTGGCCGGGAGGGGTGCGGGACGGCTGCACTGCCGTCTGGGCCCATCCTGCCCCAGGCCGGGCCGTGCTCCACCTGACTGCGCAGCAGATCCACTGTGAGATTGAACGGTCTTGACAAGATTCACCTGGCCGGGTGGTCCCCGCGCGGCGCCCCCGAAGCATCCCGGTCCGGCGGCCCGCAGCGCCGCCGCCCGGCCTCCAGCCCGGCCCCGGACAGCCGCTCAGACCATCGCTCAGATCGCCGCTCCCAGCGCCGCTATCACGTCCGCCCGGCGCGGCTGACCGGCGGCCCGGCGCACCACGGACCCGCCGGCGTCCAGGACCAGGACGGTCGGGGTCCGCAGGATCTCCAGCCGCCGCACCAGTTCGAGGCGCTCCTCGGCGTCGATCTCCACGTGCGCCACACCGGCCACCATCCCCGCGATCTCCGCCAGGACCCGCCGGGTCGCCCGGCAGGGCTGGCAGAACGCCGTCGAGAACTGGACCAGCGTCGCCCTCTCCCCCAGCTCCTGCCCCAGCTCGTCCGACGACAGCCGCACGGCCACGTCCTCCGCCCGCCGCTGCAACACCTTCAGCCTCCCGTCGCGCCCGGCCCGCGGCAGCCCTGCGCGCCGTCACGAGCACAGCGCCGCACACCGCCCGGTCATCACCCCAGTGTGCGACCTGCCACCACCCGGCCGCCGACCACCCCACCAGCCACCCCCGCGGACCGCAACTCCGGACCGCAACCCTCGACGCCGCCCGGCCGCTCGCCGCAACGGACCACCTCGCGCCGACGGAGCGGACCTCAACGTGTTCCGGCATGTTCAAGACGCCCCGGAGTGCGGCATTCGTCACCTCCGGACGTGCTCAGATGACAGAGGGCGCCCCTTCGGGGGATTATCTCCGTGTATCACCCGTGGCCGCCGCGGCGTGCCGCTGCTCCTGTCGGCCACCACCCACGCCCCGGGTACCACCGGACCGGGCGGCAGCCCGTGGGAAGTAGGGCTGACCATGGCAGAGTTCGTGTACCCGCCGGTGATCGGAACGGCGCTCACCGTCTTCCGGGCACTCGACCTCCGGATCAGGATCGAAGGCGCCGAGCACATCCCTTCCGAGGGCGGCGCGGTCCTGGTCAGCAATCACATCAGCTACCTGGACTTCCTCTTCGCCGGCATGGGCGCCTACAAGGGCGGCAAGCGCAAGACCCGCTTCATGGCCAAGGACGAGGTCTTCCGGCACGGCGTCTCCGGTCCGCTGATGCGGGGCATGAAGCACATCCCCGTGGACCGCACCGACGGCCAGCCCGCGTACGAGGCCGCGGTCAAGGCCCTCAAGGACGGCGAGGTCGTCGGGGTGTTCCCCGAGGCCACCATCAGCCGCTCCTTCATGCTGAAGAAGTTCAAGACCGGCGCGGCGCGGATGGCCGCCGACGCCGGCGCCCCGCTGCTCCCGGTGGTGCTCTGGGGCACCCAGCAGCTGTGGACCAAGGGCCGCCCGAAGACCCTGACGAAGCGTCACGTCCCCGTCACCATCATGATCGGCGAGCCCATCGAGCTCACCGCCCAGGACAAGCCGGTCATGGTCACCCGCCGTCTGCGGGCCACCATGTCCGAGATGCTCGACCACGCCCAGCGCGAGTACCCCGGCAAGCCCAGCGGCCCCGACGACACCTGGTGGCTCCCCGCCCACCTCGGCGGCACCGCACCCACCCTGGAGGTCGCCGAGGCCGAGGACGAGGCCGAGGCCACTGCCAGGGCGGAGCGGCGCGCGCAGGGCTGACCTGACGGCGAAGTCCGGTGCCGGCGCCTTCCGAGGCCCCGGCACCGGATCGGACCGTGCCCACACCCGCCCTGTCCCGCACCCCCGAACCTCCAGGCCCCCGTACCTCCAGGCCGCGCGCCCCGCGCCACCACTGCGCCCCTCGGCCTGCGGTCCGCCGTCCGGCCCCCGGCACCCGGCACCCGGCACCCGGCACCCGCTGACGGGCGTCCTGCCGCGGAAAGCTGCAAGAGGGAAATTCCGAGCCCCCTGCTTACCGACGGCCGCAGTCCTCGACCTTTTGCCGAACATCTCCGGACCCGGCAGAAGCCGCTGGACGAACCCGCCGGTACCCGGCCCCGTGGGCCGATTGAGTGGCATGGCGGAACCCCGCGGCGCCAGACTTGCACGGTGCCTGCACGTGTCCCATGCTCGACCGTGTCGGCCCGGCCGATGGCCCGCTGACCTCGGCCGGAAGGCGCCAGATGCCGTGGTCACCCGGCGCTGACCGTCCGGTGCCGTGGCAGAAGAGGGAAAGCCCTCACCGGCGACCTCCCTACTCTCCGGTCCCCAGCCGTTTCCCGAGCGCCCGGCCGCCGAAATACCTGTCCAGCCATTCCGCCGCCATACCCGGCCACGGGATGAGGCCGACCAGCCGACGGTGCAGAGGGAGAGCGAACGGTATGCCACGCAGCAGCGGCAGAACCCGATGGAAGCGCTTCGCCGTCGTGCTGACACCGGGCATCGCCGCAACCGCACTTCTCGCTCTCGGAATGGCCCGAGGGGCGTTCGCCGCCTCCTTCTTCATCTCCAACGAGAAGTTCAAGCTGTCCGCGAAGTCCCTCATCGGTGAGGGACTGAGCCAGTACGGCATGGTCGACGTGGCGAGGGACGGCACCCACGTCCCGGTCGCGGTCACCGGGTTCAGGTCCGCACGGATCGACGGGCTGTGCCAGTCCGTGGTCATCCCGATCCCGGTTCTCGGCCCCTTCACGCTCAGGCTCACCGGCGGCGACCGGGGAACTGCGGCCGAGGCACGGGAGTTCTTCATCGACACCACGCTCCTCGAGGCCGATGACGCGACCATCCACAACATCGACATCGGCATCGCGGCGGGCTCCCTCACGAGCGGCCAGGTCAGCCCGGGTGACCGCACCTCACCGCTCTTCGACCCCAACGGCATCGCGATCCAGAGCACGACGGTTACTCTGAGAAATCTCCGCAGCACCGCGGTGGCCGCCTCGGCCGGCACCATCAACCTGCCCAACATGGTCATCTCGCTCATGGCCGGTCGGGACGAGTGCTTCTGATCCGCCCGGAGCTCCCGGCCCCGGCGTTCCCCGAAGCCGGCCCTACGGATCAGCGGTTCAGGCCCGGCTGTTCAGACCCCGCTGTTCGGGTCCGCCGTTCAGACCCGGCTGTTCGGACCGGCCTGAAGCGAGCCGGCGACTCCGCCCCGGCCGAGTGCCACTCGCGCCGGGCGGAGACCGCCGCTCCGCCCAACTTCCCCGCACCTTCCCGCCTGCCAGCCGCCTGTCCGCCCGTCCGTCCGTCCGTCCGCCAGGGAGCTGTCACGTGCCGAACCCGACCACGCGTGCCGAGTCCGACCTGCGTCATGGATTCGCGGGAGCGCGGCAGTCGTTCCGCGCCTGGCGCGGTAGTCGCCCCTTCTGGGCCGGGCTGCTGACACTCGCAGCGGGTTTCCCGATCCTGTACTTCGCCTTCACCCACATCACGTTGGGCGGCATCACCCTGGCGCTTTCCACCACGGCCGGCGCCGGGTCGCTGGTCATCGGCGTTCTGCTCATGGTGCTGGGCGTCACGATGTGGCTCCAGCAGCAGGTCCGGATCTTCGCCGGGATCTCCGCGACGCTGCTCTCCCTGGTGTCCTTTCCGCTCGCGAACTTCGGTGGCTTCCTGCTGGGCCTGTTCTCCGGGCTCGTCGGCGGCGCCCTCGCCTGCGCGTGGGCTCCCCCGGACGCCGATCCGAGGGCCCCCGCCGAGGACCGGATCGCCGGGCCGGGAGCCGGAGCACGGAGAGCCGCACTCACGGACCCCGCGGGCGGGAGCCTCGGTGCGGAGTAACGGCGTCCGAACGGACGAGCCCGGCACCGCGACGACCACGCGGTACCCGTACGGCCGCCCGCACCGAGTGCCACGGCCGTCCTCGGGGGACCAACAACAGCGTCCGGTCCCCCGCCGCGGCAGGGTACTCGCACTGACCGCGCTGCCGACCGCCCTCCTCGTGGCCACCGTTGCCGTGCCCCGGGCATCCTCCGCAGTCGATCGTCCGGCCCCGTCCGGCGTCCTCGCGTCCTCCGCAGCCTCCGTCGACCGGCCGACCAGCACGCCTTGTGGGTCGACCTCCGTCATGCCGTCCCCGCGAATCCCCACTGCCGCACAGACAGGCTCGGCCCGAACCCGGACCACCTCGGCTCCATCCGGTGGCTCCGCCCCGGACCCCGCGTGCAGGACGCCCCAGCCCAGCGACGAACCGTCGGAGAAACCCGGCCCGGGTTCCCGCCTCAGTCCCGCTCCTGCTGACGACCAGGCGCTCACCACGCGACCGGCCCGCTGACGTCAGGCCCGGAGTGGACGCTGACCTCACGCAGAATCGTTCTCCACGACGGTGTCTTCAAGGGCGTGGTCACCCTGGAGACCGTCTCCGGGCCCGAACGCGTGCTGCGGTTCACCGCCCGGACCATGGACATCGACGACCTCGACCTGGCGACCGAGCGCGGTGGAGCGACCTGGCATCTCCTGGCCGCTCCCGGCAGCACCTCCACCGTGGCGGGTGCCCCGATGACGCTCTACGCGGAGGAGCTGTCCGGCACCATCACCGATCTCGGGGACCGCCCGCTCCCTCCGGGCCGTACCGCGACGATCACCCCTGACGCCGTTCCGCCGTGGCTCCGCGATCCGGTCGGCTCAACCCCCGGAACGGGCATCCGAACGCTGGCCATTGAGGACGTGACGCTCAGCCGGACTCGTCTGGTGAACGGCGATCTGAACATTCCTGGCCTGCATCTGCGAGCGGTGCGAGGCTGACCCGGGCTCGACCGCACCGGACCGAACCGGGTCCGGAAAGGGTCCGGAAATGCGGAAAAGCCCCTCCCCGGTCTCCCGGGAAGGGGCTTTCTCCAAAATTTGTTCGGCGGCGTCCTACTCTCCCACAGGGTCCCCCCTGCAGTACCATCGG
>NZ_JBHJVK010000040.1:0-84909 GCF_042264695.1 Kitasatospora sp. NPDC056138
CGACATCTCGAAGCGTGAAGAACGGCCGCGTCACGTGCGCCCGGATCCCGGAGACCTCAGCCGGTCGAGTGACCAGCGACCATAAACGCCAAGCTGAGTGCCCGGTCCCAGACCTGGAGCTCGTCCTCGCCGATGTACCTGATCTCGATGTCCTGGCCGGTCCGACCATGTGCGTCGTTGCCCATTCGGCCACCGTACGTCGGCCTTTCGGACCTCCGCACCAGGTTTTTTTTACCTGCTCTTTGACTACGCGGGGCCGTCGCCGCGGTCGGCACCGGCGGCGCCGGCGGGCGGGGCCGGCCCGCCGCACCGGCCACGATCCGGACCGGTCTCAGGGCCGGGTCACACGGGGGTCCGTACTGGACGGGTCGGCCGGGCGGACAGGTGCGGACGGCGGCGGTTCACTGATGCCCGGGGCGTGGGCGGGCGTCGTCGGAGCCGGGTCCGCCGGGCTTCGGGGCAGCAGCACCAGCAGGCACACGGCCACCACGGCGGCAGCCAGACCGAGCGCGGCGAAGGCCACCCGGCGTACCCGGCGCACTCCCCAACTGCGCTCCGGCACGGGCACTTCGGGGCGCAGGTCGCGGTACGTGACGAGCGCGGCGCGGGCGGCCAGCGCGGCGCGCAGCCGGTCCTCGGTCGCAGACCGGCGGTCTTCGGCATCCGGCCTCATCGGCTGGCCCCCAGTTTCTTCTCCAGGGCGTCCAGCGCGCGGCTCGCGGTGGACTTCACCGTGCCGCGCGACAGCCCGAGCGTCTGCGCGATCTGCGCCTCGGTCAGCTCCGACCAGTAGCGCAGCACCAGCACCTCGCGCTGGCGTCGCGTCAGTTGTGCCATGGCGTCGAGAACCTGCCGGTGCTCCTCGGCGAGCAGCAGGCCCTCGTCGACGGGTGGCCCGTAACCCTGGTGGGGCGGCGTGTAGGCACGCGCGGTGCGACGCCTGCGCAGCACGGAGCGGGCCGCGTTGACCACGGCGGTGTGCAGGTAGGCGCCGGGGTCCTGGAGCCCGTCCAACGAGGTGCCGTACGTGCGGCAGACGGCGGCGAAGGCGTCCTGGACGACGTCCTCGGCGGTGTGCAGGTCGTCCACCAGGAAGAGCGCGAGCCGCACCATGTCAAGTCGCCGTGCCCGGTACAGCTCGGGCAGGGTGGGTGGCGGCCCGCCGTCGTCCGGCGTACCGAGTGCCCGCAGCTGACGCCCCCGGACCGGCGCGCCCTCGGTCCGGGGCGGGCGGGGCACCCGGGACACCCGGGACAGCCAGGGCAGGCGGGAGAGCAGACCGGACCGCCAGGGCGGCGCTGCGGGGATGGCGTACTGCATGGGCCTCGATCCGTTGCGGGAGGGGCGGGCGGGCCTGCGAAGAGGCCGGCCCGCCCCGTGGTGCTGCCGCTGCTGCTACTTCTTGCCCCCGCTGCCCGGCTGGATCACCCGGGGCGCGTTCTCGGCCGGGCCGGACCCGGCACCGGGCTTGACCACCTCGGCCGGCTTGCCCGGCTCGACGACCTTCGGGCCACCGCCCGGCTCGACGACCTTCGGGCCACCGCCCGGCGTCGAGACGCCGGGCGCCGACTCGACCTTCGGGGCAGCGTCCCCGGACGTGGTGACCTTCGGCGCGGCGGGGGCCGGCTTCACGCCGGAGTCGGCCGCTGCCTGCGCGGCGAAGCCGCCGCCCAGCAGCAGCGCGACGCCGGTGACGACGGCCAGGACCCGGGGACGGGGACGGTAGTTCGACTTGGCGTGCACGGACATGGGACTCTCCCGAGGAAGTGACGGAAACACGGTCTGGAACAACAGCTGAAGGGCGCCTTCAACCCACCAGACGTGCGACACCCCCCGGGGTTGCGACCGCATCCGAGAAACCTCACCACGACCTGCTCTCCGGGGAGCGAACGCGCCCGGGCTCCGCCGGAGCCGACCGGGCCCGGAACCCCGGCCCCGGGCGAACGGTCCGCCGCCCGCCGTGTCGTCGCACCGGTTGCACCCACGGCCGTCGCAGGACCCCGTTGGAGACGAGGACGACGAGTTCCCGCCGCCGCCCCTGCTGCCCCCGTCGCGCCCCGAAGCCGCCGCAGTCCTCACCGGTCCGCTCTGCGCGGGCAAGCGCCGGCGGAAGCACTCACCACCTCCGCCGTACGGCCCGCCGACGACCCGGCGGCGGGGTTCGGGTACGGCCTCTCACCCATGTCGCGGCACGCACGGCGTGGGCCCGGAGTCGGCGGGGGCGGGACCTGGCCCGAGGACTCGTGGGATCGCCTACGGCCGGCCGTAGAAGTCCGGGCGACCCATGATCCAGAGGCTGGCCTGCTTGATCGCCGTACCGGGGCGCGGGGCCTCGATCATCTGGTCGTCACCGATGTAGATGGCCACGTGGTAGATGTCCGCGGCACGGCCGGTGTGCGTCCAGAACACCAGGTCACCCGGCCGGAGTTGGTGGTACCCGATCGGGGTGGACTCGGCGTACTGGGTGGCCGCGAAGTGGGTGAGCGGCTTGCCTCCCCGCTGCCAGGCCATCATGGTCAGCCCCGAGCAGTCGTACCCGTCCGGGCCCTCGCCGCCCCAGATGTACGGCAGTCCGATCCTGGAACGGGCGAAGGCGATGGCGGCCTCCGCACCCCCGGCCGACCAGGCGCTGTCGGCCGACGGGTTCGGCGCCGGGTCCGCGGCCTCGGCCGCCGCCCTGGCCTCCTCCTCCGCCGCGCGCGCGGCGACCGACTCCAGGGTCTCGCGCCGCTGCCGCTCCAGCTCGACGGTGGTGTTGCGGGCGGCGGCCAGCTCGGCGAGCAGGCGCTCACGGCGTTCGGCGATCTCGGCGACCCGTGCCTGCTGGGCGGCGAGCCTGCTCTGCGCCCGTTCCTCGGCCTCCCGTACGGCCTCGGTGGCGCGGACGGCGGCCTGCTCGGCCTCGTGGGCGGCGGCGGAGGTGCGGGTGGCGGCCGCGGCGGTGGCGGTGGCCGCGTCCAGGATCTCCCGGGTACGGGTGGCGGCCACGCCGACGGCGGTGGCCTGGTAACCGACGGCACGCAGGCCCTCGGAACCGAGCAGGGCGTTGATCGCGGAGAGCTCGGCACTGGCGCCCTGACGGTATGTCTCGGCCGCCAGCTGGGCGGCGCGTTCGGCCGCGTCGGTGCGGGCCGCCTCGGCCGCGGCGGCGCTCCGGGCGGCGGCGGCCGCGTCGGTTCGGGCCCTGGCCAGCCGCGCCTGCGCGCCGTCGTAGGTCTCCACCGCCTGCTCGGCGGCCCGGTCCGCGTCCGCGAGTTCGGCCTGCGCGGCGGCCAGCCCGGCTTCGATCGCCGCGCTGTCGCCGGCCTTCACGGTGGCGTCGTCCCGGGCCTGGGCGACGTCGTCGGCCGAGGGGTGGGGGTCGTCCGCAGGGACTGCCGGAAGGGGCAGCGCGGGGGCGGCGGCCGTGACGCTCGGCGCTGCGGCGGCCGTGGGCAGTATGCCGAGCAGGCCCGAGAGCGACAGCAGGAGCGTCGGCAGGAGTCTGCGTGCCACGGGCGGGCCCTCTCTCACGACATCTGACGATCCATCGATCCCATCACGTGACAAATCAGTCACTTACCGTAATGCTCTCAAACCTCGCAACGGACCGGCGCCAGCCCCACGCGTCCTGTCGGGTGAGATGTCGGACGTTCCGGCCCTGCGTCAGCTTCCGTTCGGTGAACGCCCGATGGGCGCCGGGCCCGCGGCCGGCCGAGCACCGGGCCCGCGGTCAGCGCCGGGGTGCCGGGTGGGGCAGCCGGGGGAACCGGGAGCGGCGGTGGAGGGCGCGCGTCTCCGGGCCGACGGCGCTCGGCGCAGCGTGCCTGCCGCCGGACGCGCTGAGCGCCCCGCCGGTGCGGCGGTCGCCGGCGGCCATCTTGCCGGCCCGGACCGGCAGGTGGACCGCGTAGCTGCGGCTGCGCCCGGCGCGCACCGTGCGGCGGCGCTGCTGGGCCCGCCCCTGCCGCTCCGGGTCGGTCGCGGTGGACGCGGCGACCGGCAGGGCCGCGGTGGACGGAGCGGCCGAGCGGCGGTCGGCCAGGCGGGCGGAGCGGCGGGCGAGGGACCGGGCCGCGTGCGCGTCGAGGTGGGCGGTGGCCCGGGCGGCCATGCGCTCGGCGACCCGGTGGGTGGCGACGTGGTGCGCCGGGACCTTGTCGGGCGCACCGGCGATCAGGTCGAAGAGCCAGGTGCGCGCACGGTCCGCGCGCTGGTGCAGCAGGCGCTCGCGCCGCAGCGCTCGCGCCTCCCGGCGCGGCCTGGCGGGGTACCACCAGCGGGCCCACGGGCTGTTCGGCCGGGCCAGCCTGATGGCGCCGATCCAGGAGAGACCGGGCACCAGCATGCCGAGCAGTCCGGTCCACATCTTGCCCTTGAGCAGAGCGGCGACCGAGACCAGGGCGTTCACCGCGATCACCGCGACCAGCCCCCACCGGCCCGAACCCGCGGGCGTGGTCTGGCCGGGGACCACCCCGAGCGGCACGTACCCGGTGAGCAGCAGGGCGGTGCCCAGGATGCCGAGGATGACGGCGTCCACGGACTTGCGTCCCTGCTCGCTCCAGTAGACGTCGTCCAGGTGCAGGATCAGCGCGAACTCGTCCAGCACCAGTCCGCAGCCGATCCCGAACGCGAGGCCGAACCAGTTGATCCAGGGGTGGCCGCCGTTGGTGGCGAACACCCCGATGCCGCCGACCAGCAGGAAGCCGAGCCCGAAGACCATGTGGTGGATGTGCAGGCCGCCCGGCGTGATGTTGCCGGGCCACCAGCGGACCTTGGCCCGGATCATCCGGACGCTGAACCTGATCATCACGAACGAGCAGATGAACCCGACCAGCAGCAGGAACAGCGGTTGCTTGTGCGCGGCGACGACGTGGGTGCGGTAACCGTCCAACAGCGTGCTGATCATGGGTGGCGGTGCCTTCGTTCCGTGCTGCTCCGGGTGTCGCCCGGCTAACGCGTGGTCAGAATCCCCGGGTGCGTTTGGCGGCACGGCGCGGCACCCTCAGTGCGGGCGCCAGGGGCTGCTCGACGCCCGGCCGCTTGAGGAAGAGCCGGGCGATCTCACCACCGAGGTTCACCCCGACGGCCAGTGCCAGCGCCAGCGCGGCGGCCCGGCCGACCGCGACCAGGCCGGAGACGGGCTCGTTCTGGGTGAAGGAGAGCATGCCGAGGTAGATCGCCGAACCGGGCATCAGCGGGCCGATCGCGGCCGTCACGTACGGCAGCGAGGAGGCGTTGCGGTAGCGGGCCATCAGCTGGCCGAACAGGCCGACCAGGCCCGCGGCGACACCGGTGGCCACGATCGGGGAGACGTCGGCGTTCTGGGTGAGCACACCGTAGGTGGACCAGCCCACGCAGCTGTTGAGGGCGACCAGCGGAAGGTTCCTGCGGCCGGTCTGGAGCAGCACGGCGAAGGCGACGGTCAGCACGATCGCGGCGAGCAGTTGCACCGGCGGGTGGCTGAAGCCGGCCAGGCTCTCGCTCGGGTTGAGCCGGGCGCCGAAGTTCAGCCCGAGATAGATGACCAGCATGACGCCGATGATGATGCCCGCGACCAGGTAGAGGACCTCCAGCAGCCGGGCGGCGGCGGTGATGTAGAAGCCGGTGAGGCCGTCCTGCACGGCGGCGACCAGGGCGCGGCCGGGCAGCAGCGCGAAGAGTCCACCGGTGATGACCACCGAGCCGCGCAGGCTGGAGTGGTAGAGCGAGAGGATGACGCCGGAGGTCGCGGCCGGCATCGCGGCGATCACGAACTGGTAGAACTCCGGCAGGCCGCGCCGGGCGATCAGCGAGGCCAGCCGGTCGCCGAGGATGGCGGCGACGAAGGCGTTGGCGAAGACCAGCCAGGCCCTGGCGTCCAGCCGTCCGCCGACCAGGAACGAGGCCGCACCGGCCAGCAGTCCGGTGGCCAGGGAGATCACCCAGGTCGGGTACGGGTGGCGGTTGCGGCGGATCTCGGCGAGGCGGCGGTAGGCGTCGTTGACCGAGATCTTCTCGGCGGTGATGTCCCCGACCAGCTTGTAGACGGCGGCGAGCCGGTTGTAGTCGGTGGTCCGGCGGCGGACCACCCGGTCCGCCGTGACCGGGGGCTCGACCAGCGACGGCTGGTGGGAGATCCCGATCAGGGTGAAGGTGACCTGCGGTTCGCAGTGGTCGAGCCCGTACGCGTGGGCGATGCCCAGCATCGCGGCCTCGACGTCCTCGGCGGCCTCGCCGGTGGCGAGCAGCAGTTCGGCGATCCGGAGCGTCAGGTCGAGGATGCGCGGGATGTTCTTGACCGCCGCCTCGGGCTTCTGCTCGCGCTGGGTGCGCTCGTAGGCGGGGCGCTCGGCCATGGGTGTGCGCAGCAGGGTGCGCATCCGGTCGGGCCAGGGTGCGGCGCCGGGGGCACCGGGGCTGAGGGTGGGTACGGTCAGGCCGGTGGGCAGGGCGTAGCCGACCGCGCGCCAGACCTCGGGGGTGAGGGTGTCCTCGGCGCCGCCCGTCGGCCGGGCTTCCTGCGGCTCGGGCTCACCGGGGCGCAGCAGCCCCTCGGTCTCGACCGGCGGCGGCGCGAGCGGGATGACGGTGGGCCGCTCGACGGGCGGCGCGGCGGAGCCGAGCAGGCCCTCGGTGGGTGGCGCCTCGCGCGGTGGTACCGGCTTCGGCGCCGGCCTCACCGCCCGCCCGCCCCTGACCTTCTTGCCGCCGCCCGATCGGCCCCGGCCCCGCTTAGGCACTACCACTCCTCGCCGCCCCCGGTGGCATCCTGCCACCGATGTGATCTTTTGTCCCACCTTGCCTGATCGAACGCGCGAACGCACATGTACGGAGCGGCACCCTCTGCTGCGGTCAGCCGACCAACTCGTCCACCCTCCGGCGCTCGGCCGCGCGGGCGGCCCGGCGGGCCCGCAGCAGTTCGACGACGACCGGCACCACCGACACCAGGACGATGGCGACCAGGATCGCCTCGATGTTGTCCCGGACGAAGGCCACCCGGCCGAGCGCGTGGCCGAGGACGGTGACGCCGCCGCCCCAGAGCACGCCGCCGATCACGTTGTGGACGACGAAGGTGCGGTAGTTCATCCGGCTCACGCCCGCGACGATCGGGGTGAAGGTGCGGACGATCGGGACGAACCTGGCCAGCACGATCGCCTTGGGGCCGTGCCGGTCGAAGAAGGCGCCCGCCTTCTCCACGTTCTCCTGCTTGAACCAGCGCGAGTCCGGACGCCGGAAGAGGCCGGGGCCCACCTTCCGCCCGAACAGATAGCCGACCTGGTCGCCGGCGACGGCCGCGACGACGACCAGCAGGCAGACCAGCCAGAGCGGCTGGTCGAGGTAGGTGCCGTCGGCGACCAGCAGGCCGGCCGTGAAGAGGAGCGAGTCACCGGGCAGGAAGAAGCCGATCAGCAGGCCGGACTCGGCGAACACGATCGCCAGGATGCCGAGCAGGCCGAAGGTGGAGATCAGGGTCGTGGGATCGAGCCAGGACGGGCCGAGGGAGAGGCTGGTCACGCGCTGGACTCCTGACGGACGGTACGGTCGGTATGACTTGTGCAATGGAATGGTAAAGCACTTGCCAAGAGATGGGTCAACGTCCTTGAGTTGACCGAAGGTTGACCATCTCGCGGGGGTGCCGTGACAGGCCGGAACTGTATGGTCTGCCCATGCCAATGCCCCCGAGGCCGCAGAGGACCCCGGCTCTTCCGGTCCTCCCCTACCGAAAGCCCACCCCAGGGCGGGACTACTGGGTGCTCGACAACGTGCTCCCCGACGTGGACGCCGTGCGGGCGCGCTGCCTGGCCAAGGACGACTGGACCGAGGGCTACCCGTACAAGCCCGAGACGTGGCCCGGGCTGCGCACCATGCCCGGGCTCGAACCGGAGGAACTCGCCCGGATCGAGCGGCAGGTGATGAAGGCGACCGGCGCGCGCAGGCTCTGGCAGGAGAGCGCCCCCGGCGGCGCCACCCTCAACCACAACTGCATCCAGGTGGTCGGCCGGGACGAGGGCGAGGTCCGCCCGCACACCGACTCGCGCGCGCTGTGCCGGTACGCCGCGGTGCTCTACCTCAACCCGGACGTGCCCAGGGACTGCGGCACCAGCTTCTACCGGCAGAACATGCCCGGCGGCACCCTCGGCGGCAACATGGTGACCGCCCCGCACACCAACCTGGTGGAGGCCCTGGGCACCCGCTTCGTCTCCCCCGACGCCTTCACCGAGGACGTCCGGGTGGCGAACAAGTACAACCGGCTGCTGCTCTACACCTCCAACATGATCCACAGCGCCACCGAGTACTGGGGCAGCACCCTGGAGGACAAGCGGATGACCGCCGTCTTCTTCTGGATGGCCTGACAGCGCCTCAGTGCCGCACGCCCCAGGAGCCCGTGGGGCGCGGGAACCGCTCGACCGGCCGGCGGCGAATCCGCGGACCCGGTCGCACGGCTCCCGCGCCCCCGGAGGCTCCCGCTCGCTCCGGGGCCGCGCTCAGAGGCCGTAGCGGTCGACGATCCCCTGGTGGCGGGCCACGTCGGCGCCCGCCGTCGCGGCCAGGTCGAGCCAGCTCAGCGGGTGCTCCCAGGCCGCCGTCAACCGGGTGAGCAGCGCGTCCGCCTCGATCGCCGAGGCGGTCGGCGGCACGCCGAGCGCGGCGTACACGCCGGGCAGCGCACCGTCCTGGTCCGCCGGGTCGGTGATCGTGTACTCGCCGTTGCTGTACGCCCAGAGGCCGTAGCCCGCCTCGCCGAGAGCATCGCGCAGCGCGTCCCAGGCCGCGCTGCCCGGCCAGCCGCCGTCCAGCCAGTAGGTGGTGTAGCCGGCCGGGTCGAGCAGGGTGAGCAGTTCGAAGGCGGGCCGCCAGCCCTCGCCGGACTCGCCCTCGGCGGGCGGCTCGTTGAGCAGCGCGGGAGCGAAGACCACGGTGTCCCGGTGGTTGAGCGGCAGCTCCTCGCCGAGCACCGGCAGGATCCGTGCGGTGGCCGGACCGGTACGGACCGCGGGGAGTTCGGCGGTGGAGCCGTTGGTCCTGGTCGCCCGGACCGTGACCAGCTGCCACTCCTCGTCGACCGGACCGCTGCCGCTCTCGAACTCGATCCCGAGCCGGGCGCCGACCGACCGCACGGCCGCCCAGTCCCGGTTCGCCGTGGCGGCGGTTATCAGGTGCCAGAGGTCCGGCTGCTGGACCGTCCGGTACTGCTCGTCGGGCGGGGTGCCCTCGGCGAGCAGCGCGTGCTCCAGCAGCTCCTGGTAGAGCCGCTGGGCGGTGGCGTGGTCGCCGAGCCTGGTCGCGGCGGCGGCGGCCAGCCGGCGCGGGTTGATCCGGGAAGGGTCCTCGGCGAGCAGGGCGGCGCAGTGCTCGCCGACCTCCGCCCAGCGGCCCTCGGCGGCGGCCCAGCGCGCCCGCGTCCAGTGGGCGTCCGCCGGGCTGCCGGGCATCAGGCGGTCGGCCAGCCGCTTCACGCCCTCGCCGTCACCGGCCTCGATCAGCACCCCGGCGAGCATGTGGACCAGGTGCTCGTGCTCGTGGTCCTGCTCCAGTGCGGCCCAGAGCAGTTCGGCGGCGGCAGCGGTGTGCCCCAGACCGCCCAGCGCACCGGCCAGGTTAAGCACCAGGTCGGTCGCCGACGCGGCGGCCTCCCGGCCGTCCGAGGGCGCCCCGGCGGTCGGCCCGGCGGCCGGCTCCGCGGTCGCCTCCGCATGGGCGGCGGCGAGCAGGTCGGCGGCGTGCTCGGTCGGGACCTCGTGCCCGGCCAGCCAGTCGAGCAGTTCGCCGGCGGGCACCGGGAGCGGCGGGACGGGCAGCGCCTCGGCCTCGGCCCGCACCGCGGCGACCTGCTCGGCGACCCCGTCGGTGCGCCGCAGTCGGGTCAGCTTGCGCTCACCGGTGGCCGCCAGCGTCAGGGCCACCGTGCGGGCACCGCGCCGGACCGCGAGCCGACCCGCGATCAGCAGCAGGTCGAGGCAGGGCCGGTGGGAACCGGCGGTGTCCAGGTAGCCGACCCAGTGGGCCAGGCGGGCGCCGAGGCCGGCGTCGTTCGAGTAGGCGCCGGCAGCGGTCAGCGACTCCACCGCGGTGGCCCAGCGGTGACGGATGTCCGGGTAGCGCTCGGCCTCCTCGGCGCTCGGGAGCTGCTCCAGGGCGAGCTCGGTGCGGCCGAGGGCGGCGAGCATGACCGCGCGGCCGACGGCCAGCTTGCGCCGGTCGTCGTCGTCCGGCTTGTGGCGGGCCGAGACCTGGGCGAGCTCGGCGGCGTCGTAGGCCGCCAGGGCGTCCTGGTAACGGCCGAGCCGGTACAGCGCGGAGGCGCGGCTGTGGCCGAAGGAGAGCGAGACCTGCTGGCCCGCGGCCTTGATCCGGGACTGCGCGCGGTCGAGGTGGACCAGGGCCTCCTCGGCGCGGCCGTCGTCCTCCAGGGTGTCGGCGTACTCGCGGGAGAGGCAGTCGAAGCAGGCGCGGGCGGGCTCGACCCGCTCCAGCGTCTCCTCCAGCACGGCGAGCCGCTCGGTGACGTACCCGGGCCCGTCGATGTTGGCGTGGCAGATGGTGAAGTCCTGCACGGCGCAGACGGACTGCGGGCAGCTCGCGGTCTCCTCGCGGTGCGCGAACTCCAGCAGCGAGACCGCCTCGGCCATCGCGGCCTCGCCCTGGTGACGCTTGTTCAGCAGGTTCTGCAGCCGCCAGTGGCGCAGGAAGACCTCGACCCAGGGCAGGCCGAGCGCGCGGGCGGAGGCGACGGCCTCCGGGTACATCGCGTCGAGCCGGTCGTTGCGGCCCTCGACGGCGTGCCCGGCGATCTCCGCGAGCGCGGTGGCCAGCCGGTGCTGGCCGGAATCCACCAGATCGCCGTGGACGTCGTGGACCCAGGCCCAGATGTCGGTGCTCATCCGGTCTCCTCCCCCTGCGGCGCGTCGTGCCGATCGCTTCCGGACAGTGTGTCCGGCACCACTGACAGTCCCTCCGGCACGGCCGCGGTGAGCGCCGCCACGGCGGTGCCGACACCCGCCAGGGCCACCGTCAGGTCGCCGGCCGGGGAGCCGGAGGCCGCCGCCATGATGACCTTCAGCGAGCGCAGCAGCCCGGCCGCCGTGGTGCTGCCGGTGTGCCCGGTGCGGTAGGCGGTGAGCAGCCGGTCGACGGCGGGCGAGGCGAGGTTGAGGTAGAGCCTGGCCTTGACGGTGCCGTCGGTCTTCGCGGTGAAGGCGCGGGCGAGCCGGAGCGCGGCGGACGGGATGCGGGCGTCCGCTTGGTCGTCCTCGATCCTGGCCTTGAGCTCGGCCTCCCGGTCGGGGACCAGGACGAGCGGCAGGCCCGGCGGGTCGAAGCGGGCGGGGACCAGCTGTTCGCCCGGGTCGGCGAGGGCGGCCCCGAGCCAGGCGGCCTCCTCGGCGGGCAGCGGCTGCTCGGGGTCGCGGAACAGCTCGCGGTTGCCGCTCTCGCTGCCGAGCTCGACGATCCGGCAGCCGCGCAGCTGGGCGTAGCGGCGCAGGAACGGCAGCACGGCGTACCGGTCGCCGCGGGCGATCGGCACCTGCATGGCCCGGTAGAGCATCTCCTCGAAGCCGCCGCCGCTGCCGAGTGCGACGTGCACCGCGCCGTCGCCGGCCGCGCGCAGCGCACCGGCCGTCAGGTCGCCCTGCGAGGTCGGGACGGGGACGTCGTCGGCGAGCAGGGTGAACAGCCGGTCGTCGCAGAGCGCGGCGCCGAGCAGGTCCTGGCCGTGCCGGGCGAGGATCCGGCGCCAGGCGGCCGGGTGCAGCCGGGCGGTCTCGTACAGACCGTCCACGACGGCGTCGGCGAGGGCCAGTTGGAGCGCGCGGTAGTGGTCGTCGCGCTGGAGGTCCTCGCGGCTGGCGGTCGGGGTGAGGCGGGTGGACTCGATGACGCCGCCGATGAACCCGGCCCAGCCGGGCAGCAGGTCGCGGGCGTCCTCGGAGAGCAGCATGCCGCGCAGGTAGACCGACAGGTCGCGGTTGTCGGTGCTGCCGTAGGTGCCGCCGTCCTGGACCCAGAGCAGACCGACGGCGTCGGTCGAGCCCTCGACGGGGGTGACCGGGAAGGCGGTGAGCGGCTCGAAGCGGCGGCCGAAGGCGGTGGCGAAGCGCATCCGGGCGGCGTACCGGTCCCCCGGCACCTCGTGCCGCCAGGGCACGGGGACGTCGTTGACCGGCGTCCGGTCCTCGCCGACGTGGACCGGGACGGGCAGCAGCACGCAGTACCGGCCGAGCGCCTCGCGCAGCGCGTACTCGTCGGCGAGGTGGGCGTGTTCGGGCTTGAGCAGCAACTCGACGACGGTGCCGGGGACGGGGCGCGGGGCGACCCGCTCGACGCTGTACTGCTCGCCGCCGCGGCTGCGGTAGCGGTGGCCGGTGCCGGGCTCCCGGTGCGAGGTGGTGGTGACGGTGACCTCCTCGGCCACCGAGAAGGCGGAGAGGAAGCCCAGGCCGAAGGCGCCGATCAGGCTCTGGTCCCCGGTGACCTCGCGGAGCAGCCGGGTGTAGCCGGTGCCGACGGTGGCCAGGTAGGAGTGGATCTCGGGTTCGGTGAGTCCGGCGCCGGTGTCCTCGATGGCGACGGTGCGCCGCTCGGCGTCACCGCGGACCCGGATCACCGCCTCGGCGGTGCTGTCGGGGTCCTCCAGCCTGCGGCGGGTGTGCGAGTCGTGGGCGTTCTGGACGAGTTCGCGCAGCGCGACCAGGGGGGTGGAGTACAGGTGGGTGGCGAGCACGCCGACCAGGCCGCCGAGGTCGACCTCGGTCGTACGCAGATCGCGATCAGGCTGCCGCCCGGACTGGAGACCTTCAGACATGAGGCCCCAGTCTGCCAGTACGACAATCCTTCGACCACCGTTTTCAGCTGCTATTCATGCGACGTGAACCGGTCAACTCATCGTTGACGCAACAGTGCCTCGTGGCCGCCCCCGCCGGGAGGGGGGAGATTGCGGATTTCCGCTGGAATTCCGGGGTTTCACCACCCGCTCGGACCGGCCGGGGACCACTGCGCGACATTCCGTCCGGATGACACGAACGGGGGAACCGGCCGGTGATCCATTGAAGTCAATCGGCTGATCGGGGAATGCTTGTCATGCGACGTCAGGAACCGGCGCTTTGGGGGCGGCCACCCCGTCGGCGCCACAATTCGCACCAGTCAGCAGGGAGACCACCGTGTCCCGTATTCGCGCAGCCGCTGTCGCCACCACCCTCGGCGCGTTCCTCCTCGCCGGAATCGGCACCGCCCAGGCGGACAACGGCGCCGGCGCCGAGCACCACTCCAACGGCAGCGTGGTGAGCAACGTCGGCTCCGGCAACGTCGTCGGCAGCGTCGACGGCAACGGCAACGGGAGCCAGCAGTCCGCCACCGGTTCGGGCGGCGGCAACCAGAACAACAGCCTCGGCGTCGCCGGGAACGCAGGTGCCGTCGGCGGCCTCCAGGGCAACGGCGACCTGGCGCACCACGTGTACCACCCCTTCGTCCTCGACTGAGCCGACCCCGTGCCACTGAGTGAGTGACCGGGCGGGCCCCTCCCTTCCACGGGGGCCCGCCCTTCCCCCCGGAACCCGCGCGCGGTCAGGGGCGGCTCTCCGCCAGGCCGAGGACGGCGCGGCCCGACTCGACCAGGAAGCCCGCCAGGTCGGGCCTGGTACAGCCCGCCCGGTTCCGCACCCCGTCGTTGACCAGCGCGAACATCGCGTGCACCCGGATCCGCGCCTCCGCGTTCGCGAACCCGGGCCGCACCTGGCGGAGCAGGCCGACCCAGGTGCGCAGGAAGTTCCGGCGGAAGTCGACCGCCGCCCTGCGGTCCGGCTCGTTCAGCCGCTCGGTCTCGCTGAGCATCACGCCCAGGTAGTGCCGGTGGCGCAGCGCGAAGTCGACGTACGCGCGCAGCCCGGCGGCGAGCGCCTCGCCGGGTGCACCGCCGGCCGCGATGGCCCCCTCGACCTCGTGCCAGAGCCGTTCCCGGCTGCGGACCAGGGTGGCGGCGAGCAGGTCGGCCTTGGTGTCGAAGTGCTTGTACACGCTGGGCCCCGAAATGCCGACGGCGGCGCCGAGTTGATCGGTGCTGACGTTGTCGAAGCCGCGTTCGTGGAACAGCCGGACGGCGGCGGTCAGCAGCTCCTCGCGCCTGGACTCCGTCCGCGCGGACCGTGCCGGGGCGTCCACCGGCCGGGCCGGCCGGCCGTCGGGGCGGCCGTCCGGGGTGACCGCGAGCACCGCGCCGCCGATCTCCCGGAGCAGCCGTTCGAAGCGGCGCGGGGGCGGCGCGAAGGTGTGGTAGGAGAGGCTCCCGTACGCGGAGAGCATCGACCAGCAGAGGAACTCGGCGTCCTGCGGGGGGAGTTCGGGCCGGGCGGCGGAGACCACCCCGGCCATCGTGCCGACGTCCTCGCGCAGCCGGCCCCACAGCTCGGCGCGCTGGGCGGCGGGCAGCAGCCTGGCGTCGCGCTGCCACAGGGTGCCGAGCGCCCGGTGCTGCACGGCGACGGCGGCGAGCGCGGCACACAGTCCGCCGAGGTCCCGGTGGTCGGCGCGGACCGCCGCACGGAGCGCGGAGAGGTCCGACTCCACGGCCCGGAGCAGGAGTTCGGGCTTGCTCCGGTAGTGCCGGTAGAGCGCGGGGGCGGTGATGCCGACCTCGGCGGCGACCTCCGCCATCGAGATCTGGTGGTAGCCCCGCCGGTGGAACTGCCCGCTCGCCACCGCGAGGATCTGCGCCCCGCGTCCGGGCGGCCTGCGCACGACCTCCCGTTCCGTCGTCACG
This sequence comes from Kitasatospora sp. NPDC056138, assembly GCF_042264695.1. Lineage (NCBI taxonomy): Bacteria > Bacillati > Actinomycetota > Actinomycetes > Kitasatosporales > Streptomycetaceae > Kitasatospora > Kitasatospora sp. NPDC056138. The sequence goes on from NZ_JBHJVK010000040.1 coordinate 14,717, forward strand.
TACGTCCCCTCGCGATCGGCCCCGGCTGCTCGCCCCAGGCTAGCAAGGATTCACTTGGCCGCCCCTGATCAGCGAAGAAGAGGCACTCCGATGCTGGACAGCCGAAGCTACCCGGGATTAACTTGTGGGGCGATCAACGGGCACCACGAAGGGAGCGCCGCCGTGCGCCGCACCGTGTTCACCGAGGACCACGAGGCGTTCCGGGAGACCATCCGGAGCTTCATCGCCAAGGAGGTCGTCCCGGTCTACGAGAGCTGGGAGGCCGCGGGCCACCCGCCGCGCGACTTCTACCGCAAGCTCGGCGCCCTGGGCGTGTACGGCATCGAGGTGCCCGAGGAGTACGGCGGCGCGGGCGAGACCGGCTTCAAGTACCAGGCGGTGGTCAGCGAGGAGTGCGCCCGCGCGGGCGTCACCTTCGGCTCCTCCGGTGTGCACACCGGCCTGGTGCTGCCCTACCTCCTGGAGTACGCCGACGAGGAGCAGAAGCAGCGCTGGCTGCCGGGCTTCGTCTCGGGCGACATCATGACGGCGATCGCGATGACCGAGCCGGGCGCCGGCTCGGACCTGGCGGGGATCACCACCACGGCGAAGCTCTCCGAGGACGGCACCCACTACGTCCTGAACGGCGCCAAGACCTTCATCACCGGCGGCGTCCTGGCCGACCTGGTGCTGGTGGTCTGCCGCACCGCGCCGTACGACCCGCAGGACCGCCGGGCCGGCCTGTCGATCCTCTGCGTCGACACCACCTCGCCCGGCTACGCGGTCGGCCGCAAGCTCCAGAAGATCGGCCTGCGCACCTCGGACACCGCCGAGCTCTCCTTCACCGACGTCAAGGTGCCGGTGGAGGACCTGCTGGGCGAGGAGGGCAAGGCGTTCGGCTACCTCACCCACAACCTGGTGCAGGAGCGACTGGCGATCGCCGTCGGCGCGTACGCGTCCGCGGCCGCCGCGGTGCGCTTCGCGGTGGGCTACGTCAAGGAGCGCAAGGTGTTCGGCCAGGCGGTGGCCGAGTTCCAGAACACCAAGTTCAGCCTGGCCGACTGCGAGGCCCAGGTGGTGGCCCAGCAGTCGATGGTGGACCGCGCCCTGGAGCTCTACCAGAACGGCGAGTTGACCGTCGCGGACGCCGCGGCGACCAAGCTGTTCTGCACCGAGTCCGCCTCCCAGGTGATCGACAAGTGCCTTCAGCTGCACGGTGGTTACGGCTACATCCTGGAGTACCCGATCGCCCGTCTCTACACCGACAACCGGGTCTTCAGAATCTACGGCGGCACCAGCGAGGTCATGAGGACCATCATCGCCAAGTCCCTGGGCCTGTAGGCCCGCCGATACGCGCGGCGGACGCGCCCCCACCGGCCACCGCGTCTCCGGCAGCGGGCTTCCCCCATGGGCCCGCTGCCGGACCCCGCCCACGACTTCCCGAGCCGCCGCACCGAGGACGTCATGACAGCTGTGCTCGCCAAACTCGTCCGGGTCCGGGCCGCGCTCCGCGCGCCCGGCGCCCCGTTCGAGACCTTCGACACCCCGGACGGCCCGCGCTACCGGCAGGGCCCGCACACCCTGCGGGAGTTGCTGGACGCCACCCTGGCACACGGCGACCGCCCGTTCCTGATCGCCGGCTCCGACCGGCTGACCTTCGCCGAGCACCACGCGGCGGCCGCCGCCCTCGCCCACCACTACCGCGAGAGGTACCGCCTGCGGCCCGGCGACCGGGTGGTGATCGCCATGCGGAACCTCCCCGAATGGCAGACCGCCTTCTGGGCGGCCCAGTTGGCCGGGCTGGTGGCCGTCCCGCTGAACGCCTGGTGGGAGGCGGCGGAACTCGCGTACGCACTGGACGACTGCAGCCCCGGGCTGATCGTCGCCGACCGCGAGCGCACCGAGCGGACCGCGTCCTGGGCGGCCGCCCACGGCGTACCGCTGCTCACCGTCCGGACCCCCGGGCCGGCGCACGACCGGCTGGAGGAGCTGCCGCTCGACGGCCTGGCCGCCCCCGGGGTCTCACCCTCCCCCGAGGACCAGGCCACCCTGCTCTACACCTCGGGAACCACCGGACACCCCAAGGGAGTTGCCGCCACCCACCGGGCCTGGTGCGCGGCCGCCCTCAACCCCCGCTTCTTCGCCCTGGGTTCGATGATCTGCTCAAACCTGGACCCGGCCCGGGCACCGGTGCACACCGCGCTGATGACCTACCCGTTCTTCCATGTCGCGGCGTTCACCGCACTGTTCCCGCTGATGGCGAGCGGCGGCGCCGTGGTGCTGATGCACAGGTGGGACCCGGCCGAGGCACTCCGGCTGATCGCCGAACACCGGGTCACCGCCTACTACGGGGTCCCCGCCACCACGCTCGGCCTGCTCGACGCGGCCGATGCCGCCGGAGCACCGCTGGACAGCCTGCGCGCGATCAGCACCGGCGGTGCCGCCGCCCCGCCCGAACTGGCCCGGCGGATCGCCCGCCGCTTCGACGGCCGGGTGGAGGCCCGCAACGGCTACGGGCTCACCGAGACCTGCGGCGGCGTGATCGCCAACCTCGGCGCCCGCTACCTGGAACAGCCCGACAGCATCGGCCACCCGGCGCCCGCCGTCGAGGTCAGGATCGCCGGCCCGACCGGCACCGCACTCCCGGACGGCGAGATCGGCGAACTCTGGCTGCGCGGGCAGCCGATCTTCAGCGGCTACCGCAACAACCCCGAGGCCACCGCAGCCGCCTTCACCGACGGCTGGTTCCGCACCGGAGACCTGGCCCGCCTGCGGGACGGCGAGGTCTACATCGTCGACCGGCTGAAGGACATGGTGATCAGGGGCGGCGAGAACGTGTACTGCGTCGAGGTCGAAGGCGTGCTCTTCGACCACCCCGAGGTCGCGGACGCCGCCGTGATCGGCGTACCGCACCCGGTGCTCGGCGAGGAGGTCGCCGCCGTGGTGGTCCTCCGGCCGGGCTCGTCCGTCGACGCGGACGGGCTGCGCGACCACGTCGCCGCCCGGCTGGCCGCCTTCAAGGTGCCCGCACACGTGTTCCTGCGCAGCACGGACCTGCCCCGCAACCCGACCGGGAAGATCGTCAAGCGCGCCCTGCGCAGCGAGGTCACCACCGGGCCGCCGCCCGGGCCCACCCCGGATCGGCCGGCGCCGTGACGTCACAGGGGCGCACGGGAGGGCGCCGGGACCATGCGGCCCCCGAGGCGGAGCCCGGCCGCCGTGCGCGGGACGTTCAGCCCGCCGTCCCGGCCGCCTGTGCGCGCCAGGCGTCGAGACCCGCCTGGGAGGCCGCCTTCGCCTGCTGGAAGGTACGGGCCGCCAGTTCGCCGGGCGGCGTCTCCAGCTGCTGGACCCAGTCCCGCCCGGCGGAGGCCAGCGCCACGCCCACGATCACCGTGCCGGTCAGGCCGATCAGCGCACCGACTCCGGTGAGCGCCGCACCGGCGGTGAGCATGCCACGGTTGACCTGGAATCCACCGATGAACTTCTGATAGGTCGCCATGGCATCCACCATCCAAGAGCACCGCGGCGCCCGCACCCGGAAGCCGCCTGCGGATGGGCCACAAGGTCGGCCGCACGCCGTCCGGCGGCGGGCGGCGAAACCGCCGCACGGTTGCGGCCCACGGCGGGACCCGCCCGAGGCCTGCCCGAACGATTCGCGGCGGATCGGCGCGCGGCGCCGCGCGTCTGGCCGGGCGTGCCACCGGGCCGTCCTCGTGCCCGGGCCGTACCCGGGCCGTACCCGGGCGGTGCGGTGGTGCGCGACGGGCCGCCCGGCGCCGCGCGTCTGGCGGGAATTGTCGGACAGGCCTTAGGGTCACCGTCGAGGGACCCGCCAGCAGGAGCCGCGAACCAGGAGGAACGCGATGGCCCAGCCAGCCCCCGCCACCGCCCCCGTCGATCTCGTGGCACTCGCCGACGAGCACGCCGCGAAGGCCGCCGCCGACCCGCACGGGCGCAGCGCGCACCTGCTCCTCCACGACGGCGTCCTGCGGCAGACCGTGATCGCACTGACGGCGGGGACCTCGCTGGACGAGCACAACGCGCCGCTCGCCGCCAGCCTCCAGGTCCTGCGCGGACGGGTGTCACTGACCGTCTCGGGCCGGCAGATCGAACTGAAGGCGGGCCAGCTGCGCCCGATCCCCCAGGAGCGGCACGGCCTGCTGGCCCACCAGGACTCGGTCGTCCTGCTCACGGCCGTCACCACCTAGGGCCGCCACCACCCGGTGCCCGGACCGGCGCCTGCGGGGCGCCGGGAGCCGCGCGTCGGGCCCGCTACGGCTCGGCGGGCGCCGGTGCGCCCAGGACGCTCCCGCCGACCAGGCGCAGGCCGCGCAGGAGCTCCCGGCCGTCCGGCGCCTGATCGGGTGCCGTGAACCACTGGACCGCCAGGCCGGCCAGCAGTGACTGGTAGAAGGCGCCCCTGGCCAGCTCGTCCGGGGTGTCGGGCACCTCCTCCAGCCCCTGGAAGAGGGCAGAGAGCCCGAGCCGACCGCTGCGCTGCACCGCCGCGAGGGCTTCCTGCAGCTCGGGCGAGCTCCCCGTCCTGGCGGAGATCTCGAACTGCACCGCCCACAGTTCCCGGTGCTCGACGAAGCTCTCCAGCACCCGGTCCCAGGCGGCGACGAAACGCTCCTCCGGAGTGGCGGCTGCGCCGCGCCGATCGGCCAGCAGTCCGCCGACGGCGTCGCCCCACTCGCCCATCGCCTCGATCATCGCCTGGATGAGCAGGGCGTCCTTCGAGCCGTAGTGGTAGCCGATCGCGGCCAGACTGACCCCCGCGGCCGAGGCGATGTCCCGGGCGGTGGTGCGTGCGTAGCCCTTCTCGTACAGGCAGCGCTTGGCCCCCACCAGCAGATCCTCGCGATTTCCCATGGTCCCGATGCTACGTCAGCCATGGACAGATGTCTTGGACAATCGAGTCAGACATACGTTCCACAAGGACACCCCCGAGCAGCCGCACAGCCGAGCAGCCGAGCGACCGGGAGACCGGGAGACCGGGAGGCCGGGAGACCGCCGAAACAACGGCCGAACAATGATCGAGCAACCTGACAGAGTGCGAACAATCCGAAGCCGTCGACCGCGCGGCCGGGGGCTCGCACCGCACTCCGCGCCGGCACTCCGCCGGGGTCCGGCAGACCGCGCGCCGGGCAGTCGTCGATGCACCCCCGGGCCGCACTCCGGACTGATCCACCGTCAGCCGTCCCCGTCCCGCACCGGACCGTCCACCACCCTCGCCATCCCTGTCCCGCGAGGGCAGGACCGCCTCCGAGGCTCGGGCGAGGCGCCCTGCGGACCGCTGGGAACCCGCCCCGGAGCGACAGTGGCGACGGCGCCCGCAGGGGCTGCGGAGCAGGTACGGGCGGCCGGTGCGCAAGGTCCCCCGACCGGCCGACCTGACGCAGAGTGGTCGAGACCACATATCCGGTCCCACCTGCAGAACACCTGGTTTTTGACCACCGTTTCCCGACCGGTGTATACGTTCTGCGCTCGCGCCAGGCATACTGGCCAAGTCGGGCGAGCCCGCCCGGCTCTGATAACGGCGAGATATCCGAAGGGACCGGTGGTCAGGGATGCTGCGCAACGGTCTGGAGCCCTGGCACCTCCTGGTGGTGCTGGCTGTCATCATCCTGCTTTTCGGCTCGAAGAAGCTGCCCGAGATGGCCCGTGGCCTCGGGAAGTCCATGCGCATTCTGAAGGCGGAGACCAAGGCTCTGCGCGAGGACGAGACGCAGGCTGACGGGGGCGCCCAGAACTCCACGGCCGCCAACACGGCCACCGAGCAGCCCCGTCCGGCGGTGAACCCCACGAACATCACCAAGGCCACCGAGGCCGACAAGTCGGCCACCACCGCCTGAGTCGGCCCACGCGCCTTCCGTCCGGAGCCTCCGGTCCGTCAACTGACGGGCCGGGGGCTCCGGCACGTGTGCGGCGTTTCTGCCGGGCACTCCCGGCCGGGTCCCCGGAGGATGGGACGCCCGTCCCCGAGCCGGTTGGAGCCTCCGGTGCCGTCGCCGTCTCCCGAGCAGCATCCGCAGCCGTACCAGCCGCAGGAGCCTTTGCGGCGGCACGAGTTGGCGTCACTGGGGCTGACCCTGCTCGGCCCGGTCGTGCTGGTGGTGCTCTACTTCACACTCCCGCTCGATGTGTTCGGACCGAAGCATCCGGCGTTCGGCTGGTTCTGCTTCACCCTGCTGCTGGTGGTGGTGGCCATGTTGCTACTGCGGGAGATCTGGCAGGCCATGATGGGCCTGCGCGGGCGGCCCGGCCTGATGATCCTCCTGCTGAGTGCGCTCGCCCTGGTCGTCTTCGCCACCGCCTACCTCGCGCTGTCCCGGCAGCCGGGCCAGTTCATCGGGCTGCGGACCAGGCTCGACGCGCTGTACTTCACGGTGATCACGATGTCCACGGTGGGCTACGGGGACATCACCCCGCACGGTCAGGAGGCCCGGGTGGTGGTGATGCTGCAGATCCTCTACACACTGATCTTCCTGACCGCAGGCGCCACCACCGCCGGCCGACAGCTGCGGGTCCGGCTGGCGGAGCGGGCCGTACCGCCGCGGGCGGAACGGCACCACCGGCGGCGGGCGGGCGACTGATCCGGCGTCAGCCGTCGTTCCAGTCGTTGGCGGCGCTACCGGTGTCACTGGTGTTGCTGGTGGTGCCGGCACCGCTGGTGCTGCCGGCGCCGCCGGCGTGGTCACGGGTCTGCTGGCTGTGCAGGGTGTTGATCAGTCCGCCGAGGCGGTTCTGCCAGTTCTGCACGGCGGCACCGTCGACCGCGTGCTTCTTCGACAGGTCCCGGACGGACTTCTGGACCGCGCGCAGCACCGTCTCGGCGTCCTGCGGCCGGTGCTCGGCGATCGCCTCCGCGGCGGTGTCCAGGCGGTCCAGCAGCTCGCCCTGCTTGTCCCGGTCCTTGCCGAACTGGGCCTGCGCCACGTCGGCGCGGAGCGCGGCCAGGGTGGCGGCCGGACCGCCCTTGGGCACGGGCGGGGTGCTCGCCCCGGCACTCGGCGAGGGTGCCCCGGGGGTGGACGCAGGTGCCTTCACGGTCGGCGAGTGGCCGCTCGGGACTGCGGCCTGGGCCGGGCTGTCGGAGGACCCGCCGAGTGCGAAAGCGCCGATCGCGGCCACTCCCGCCACCACCGCGACGCCGATCGCGACCGGGACCAGCAGTCGCCTGCGGCGCTGCGGCGGCTCGGCGACCGGGCGCGGCGGCAGCGGGACGGCCTCCATCAGCGAGGTCGCCGGGCCGGTCGCCGGGGGTTGGCCCGACGGCTCGGAGGGCGCGGGCCGCGCGAACGGAGGCGGGGCCGTGGGCGGCAGTACGGCGGTGCGCTGCGGATCGGCGTACCCCTGGCCCGCCGCGTCCGCCGGCGGCCCGGCGACCGGTGCTCCCGTGGTCGCTGCTCCCACGACCGGGGGCAGCAGCTGGGTGGCGGCAAAGAGGTCCGCGGGCGGCGCACTGGTCGCCAGCAGCTCCGCCGTACGGTCCGCGGCCAGCGCGACCGGAACGGCGGCGAGCAGCTCGGACCGGGCGGCGGCCGCGTCGGCCGGACGCCGGGCGGGCTGTTTGGCCAGCAGCCGCAGCACCGCCGCGTCCAGCGCGGGCGGCACGTCGGGACGGCGCGCGGCGACCGGGGCGGGCTGCTCACTGACGTGCTTGAAGGCGATGCCGACCGGGGTGTCGGCGTCGAACGGCGGCTGGCCGGTGAGCATCTCGACCAGGACGCAGCCGACCGCGTACAGGTCGGACCGGCCGTCCACCCCGGCTGCGGTGGCCTGCTCGGGCGACAGGTAGGCGGCGGTACCGAGCACGGTGGCGGTCTGGGTCAGCCGGGAGCTGGAGGAGCCGGCGCGGGCGATGCCGAAGTCCACCACCTTCACCCCGCCGTCCTGGGTGATCATGATGTTGCCGGGCTTGATGTCCCGGTGCACGAGCCCGGCCGCGTGGGCGACCTCCAGCGCCTCGCAGACGGCGGCGGCGATACCGACGGACCGCTCGACCGGCAGCCGCCCGAGTTCGGCGATCAGCCGGCTGAGCGGCTGGCCGTGCACCAGCTCCATCACGATGTACGGGGAGCCCTGGTCCACGCCGGAGTCGAAGACGGTGACGATGCGCGGGTGGACCAGCATCGCGGCGTGCTGGGCCTCGCGGCCGAAGCGCTCGGCGAAGCGCGGGTCGTCGGCCAGACCGCCGTTGAGCACCTTGACCGCGACCGCTCGTCCGAGCACCCGGTCGTGACCGCGCCAGACGGTGGCCATCCCACCGACGCCGAGTATCTCCTCCAGTACGTAACGCCCGTTCAGCGCGCGTCCGATCACCTGGCACCACTCCCCTCGGGTCCACCGGCCGGAGGCTTCGGACCGCCTCGTGCACGTGTGCACGATAGCCGTCGATTCCAGGCCGCGCGCACGGTGCCACCCGGCGCACCGCCGGGGCGGCCGCCGCGGGGATCCCACCGACCGGACGGCGATCGGGAGTTGAGCCTGCGGCAGGGCAGGCGGATCCGGGCGGGCGGGCGCGGCCCGGGGGAACCTCGCCCACCCGCCCGGAGCTTTCGGACCGGGCGGCCGGTGGACACGGGGGAGCCCACCGACCGCCCGGGATCAGGGAGTTGCAGCCGGGGCGCGGCCTGGCGCACCCTCCTGCGAGGGGGCACCGGCGCCGTACCGCTCGTGCTGCAACCGGACGGGCAATGGGCCCGGGGGGTTTCGCCCACTGCCCGTCCGGAGTCTCAGCGGCTCACCTCTCCGAGCCGTTCCGGGAGTTCCCGCCGGTCCCACCGCTCCCGCCGGGAAGCCCCGGGAGACCGGTCGGCTCGGGATCCTGCGCGGGCCGGGTCGGCTCGAGGGGAAGCCTGCTCGGAAGGCCCGGGGTGCGGCCGGGGTCGGGGGCGGGGGCCGGTGCGACGCCCCGGCCGGTGCCGCCACCGCTGTCGCCGCCCTTCCGCTGCGCGCCCCCGTCGCCGCCGGCGGCGACTGCCGTGCAGTAGTCGTCGACCCGGTCCGCGCCACCTGCGGCCAGCACCAGCGGCGCGAGCGGCGCCTCCTTGAGCAGCGGACGCGGGCGGTCACCGGAGGCCAGCCGGTCGGTGTAGAGGTGGCAGAGCCGGAGCAGCTGGGCCGCGACGCTCCCGTCCCCGCCCTGGCCGTCCGGCCGGCCGGTGCCCGTCCCCGTGACCGCGTCCGTGCCGGTGTCCGCACCGGGGGTGCCTGAACCGCCCGCGCTCGGCGGCGGGGACGACGGGGCGACGCCGTTCAGCCTCGGCTGCCCCGAAGCCGTGCTGACCGAGCTGGACCGCGCGGTGGAGGCGGCGGAGGCCGGCGACGTGGCGCGGGCGACCGACCGGCCGCCGTCGCCCGCCGCTCCGCGCAGGGCGGCCGGCAGGTGCCCGGTGCCTGCGGCGACGGCCACGCCGCCGAGCGCGGTGGCGGTGAACGCGACAGCGACGGCCTTCGCACTGAAGGCCCGCGCCGGCGCGGTGTCCAGCATCGTTCGTCTCCGGGGTTTCGGGGCAGGGTTGCGACGGGCCTCCCGGAACGCGGTCAGGGCGGCCTCCTCCCCGGGCAGCACGCCGCTCGCCTCGGGCGCTCCGTCCACCGCCGACGGGGCGGCAGCGGCGGCGAGCAGCCCGGCGAGGGCGGCGTGACCGGTGAGGGGGGCCTGACCGGCCGACGTGTCGGCCACTGCACCGCCGAGCAGCTGCTCGGCGGTGTCGCGGTCGATCCGGCGGGATCGGTTGGTGCTCATCTCATGTCCTTCAGCGTCGCGGCTCTGGCGCGTGTCACACCCTGTGCGGAGGTTTTCGAGGAATCCCGCTTCCCGGCTTCCCGGCTTCCGTCCCGGTCGGCCTCCCGGTCGGTCCCGCGGTCAACCTCCCGGTCGGTCTCGCGGCCGGTCTCGCGCTGCGGCGGTACGGCGCGGCGACTCGGGATGCCGAGGTCGGTCCCGCCGACCTGGTCGAGCAGCTTGGCCAGCTTGCGCAGCCCCCGGTGGGAGGCCATCCGCACGCTGCCGGAGCGCTTGCCGAGGACCCGCGCGGCGGCGGCCGCGTCCAGGTCGAGCACCACCCTGAGCAGGACCGCCTCGGCCTGGTCCCTGGGCAGGCGGGCGATCAGGGCCAGCGCGTCGGCGGTGGCGACAGTGGCCAGTGCGGACCCGGCGGTGTCCTCGGCGGCGGCCAGTTCGGTGAGGTACTCGACCGGGAGGTCGGCGACCGGGCGGCGGCGCACCCGCCGCAGGTGGTCCAGGGCCCGGTTGCGGGCGATGGTGGCGGCCCAGCCCCGGAAGCCGTCCCCGTCACCGCTGAAGCCGCCGAGGTCGCGGGCGATCTGCAGCCAGGTCTCGGAGGCGATGTCCTCGGCGTCCTCCGGTCCGCCGCCGACCAGCAGTCGCAGATAGCGGAGCAGTCCCGGCTGGACGGCACGGAACAGCAGCCGGAACGCGTCCTCGTCCCCCTGCTGGGCCGCCCGTACTGCGGTCGCGAGGTCTGCCGGACGGCCCATCGGCAGTGGATCGTCCGGTGGTCCCGGCCGGCCCGGGGTGGTCGGGGGGCCGGGCGATATCGGGCCGCCGGCGGTGTGGTCGGCGTCCGTCCCCTGAGGTTCTGCACTGTGCACCCGCCACATCATGCGCCATCGCGCCCGGCGCGGACCGCGGGCGGTGTCTCCACGGGCGCGGGAGCCGCACGGATCACCACCGCCGTGTCCGGGCGGGCCGGCGGGCCGACCGCACCGCGCGGCCCCTCGGCGCGGCGGTGCGACGCGCCCGCCGAAGCTGCGGGCGGCGGCACCGTCCGCTCCGGATGGCCCCTCGCGACGCCGAGGAGCACCCTTGCCAGCAGGGACCCGGCATGGCCCGGGCGAGCCGGGGCCGGGCGAAAGGCCCTGCTCAGGCAGGCGGACGTGCCGAGCGCCACCGCCGTCCGCCCGCGCCACCGGGGTCGGCCCGGTCCTGCCTCGGCAGGGACGGGGCAATCCCCCGGGTCCCGGCCCCGCCCCACCGCACCGGCCCCGAGGCGCCCCCGCCCTTCACACCCCCACCCGCACGCCCCGCCAACCCCGGAACAACGCGATGACCACCGCCCAGGACCTCTTCACCGAGGGGGTGCGCACGCACATCGCGCCGGCCCTCCGGTCGATGGGCTTCACGGGCGGCGAGCAGTACGTCTTCCGTCTCCCGGACGAGGCCTACCGGGCGCAGCTCGGCATCCGGCTCGGCACCGTGAGCGAGAACACCGTCCGGTACACGTTCGAACTCGGCCTGACCGCAGAGGAGCCCCGGTCCGGGAGCGCACCGGGCGGCGCCTGGCAGTGGCACGCCTCGATCGGCGAGCTGCTGCCGGTGGGCGGAGAGGTCTGGTGGGAGATCACGGTCGGGCCGCGCTGGTTGGTGGCCGTGGAGGACTCGATCGCCGCCGTCCGCCACTACGGCCTGCCGGAGCTGCGCCGCCGGCTCGCCGGGGCGACCGGGACCGACGCCGGCCCGGGCACCGAGACCTACCTCACCCCGGCCGAGCTGGAGGAGGTCAACGCCGCTCTGCTCACCGCCGCCGTGGCCCGCATCCAGCGCGCCGAGGTGGTGGACCTGGACCTCGTGCTCACCGGCGCCTGGAGCCGTGCCGACCGGATCGCCCGCGAGGTCCTGCAGGGCGCGGCCGAGGGCTTCCTGTCCGCCGCGGACGAGCGCTTCGTCCGGGTGCGCTGCCAGGACACCCTCGGCCGCGGACTCTGGACCTTCTGATCCCACCTGCCGGGGCCTGCATCCCGCCTGCCAGGGCCCGTTCCCGCCCTCCCCGGCTCCTCTCCCTGCGGACCCGACCGGTGTCCTCCGCGGACCCGCCCGGCGCGGGCGGCCCGGGGAACCGGCGGCAGGCCCCCCGGTGTCCTGGTGCACAAGGGGCGAACAGCTCCTCACCAAGGGGGAAGCACTGCATGAACGACGATCTGCCGACCGACCGTCGGCTCTTCTGGGACGGCTGTCTGAACGTACGGGACCTCGGCGGACTGTCCACCACCGACGGCCGCCGCACCCGACGCGGTGCGGTGATCCGCGCCGACAACCTCGACCTGCTCACCGCCGAGGGCTGGGCGGCGCTGGCCGGCGGCGGCATACGCACGGTGGTCGACCTGCGGGACGAGCAGGAGTACCGGCCGCTGCTCCCCCGCCCGGCGGGCGTCGACCTGGTCCGGGTCCCGCTCGACCAGCTGGCGGGACCGGCCTGGTGGGAGGAGTTCGGCGAGTTCGACGGCACGCCGCTCTCCTTCCGCCCCTACCTCGACCACTGCCCGGACGCCGTACGGTCCGTGGTCTCCGCCGTCGCGACGGCCCGTCCCGGGGCGGTCGTGGTGCACTGCGGCGCCGGGCGCGACCGCACCGGCCTGGCCGCTCTGGTCCTGCTGGCGGCGGCCCGTACCGAGCCCGGCGAGATCGTCGCCGACTATCTGCTCAGCACCGCCAACCTGCGTCCGCTCCGGGGCCTGCTCGGTCTGCCGGACCAGGAGCAGGCGGCAGCGAACGTACTGGCACGGGCGGGTGCCACCGCCGAGGGCGCGCTGCTGGACGCCCTGGCCGGCTTCGAACCGGAGCGCTGTCTGCCGCCCGGCGAGCTGGCGGCCCTTCGGGCCAGGCTGCTGGACTGAACCCCGGCCGGCCGCCACGTCCCGGGGGCGCCCGCCGGCCCGCCTCACCACAGCCTGTCGATGGTGCCCGGGTGGAGGCCGATCCTGGCGCCCACGAAGCTCTCCCTGGCCGCCCGGGCCCGCCGGGAGCAGAACCCCGCCATGGTGACCTTGTCGAAGCCCGGCCGGTCACTCGGGAACGGGTCCTGCGCGGTGCCGCCGACCAGCACCGTCCCTGGGAGCAACTGCCAGCCCGCGCTCTCGTAGAAACCCCGCAGGGGCCGGTCGCAGGTGAACAGGCCGAGATCCGCACCACTGTCCTCGACGGCCCGGCGGGCGGCGGCGACCAGCCGCCTGCCGTGGCCGTGGCCCCGGTGCGCCCGGTCGGTGACCACACAGCTCAGCCCGCGTGCGGTGAACGTCCTTGCGGCATGGGTGATTTCCTTGCCGAGCAGGTCGAGGGCGGCGAGCACCCGGCCGTCGCCGTCCACCAGCAGCATCGACTGCGGGTCCAGCGCCGGGTCGTGGCTCAGCCCGGGATCGGGGCGACCGCTGGGCCAGGCCTGTTCCTGCAACGCCCAGACCTGTGCCCGGAGTTCGGCCGGCAGTCCGCCCTCCGGACCGGACACGATCTGCAACTGCACTGAACCGCTCCAGAGTTCGCCGGGGGCCGCCGATCGGAAATCCACTCGCCGCGGCAGCACCGAACCGCCAATACTCCATGGCATGGTGCAATTCGCTGATTTCGATGCGCGCGGATATCCGATGGTGGATGTCCGCACAGGGTACGGGCAGTGGGTCGACAGCTACGAGCGGACCGTCGAGGACGCGATGGACCTGGCCGTCCTCGCCCGGCTCCGGGTGCCGGACTGGGGCTCGGCCGCGCGGGCCGCCGACCTCGGCTGCGGGACGGGCCGGACGGGCGTCTGGCTGCGCGGTCGGGGCGTGGGCGCGGTGGACGGGGTGGACCTCACCCCCGAGATGCTCGACCTGGCCCGCGCCAAGGGCGCCCACGACCGGCTGGTCGAGGCCGACCTGGCCGCGACCGGCCTACCCGGCGAGGCGTACGACCTGGTGGTCTCCTCGCTGGTCGACGAGCACCTGGCCGACCTCGCCCCGCTCTACCGGGAGGCCTTCCGGCTGGCCGCGCCGGGTGCGCTGTGCGTCCTGGTCGGCCTGCACCCGTACTTCATCATGGCCACCGGCATGCCCACCCACTTCGACGGCGCGGACGGCTCCCCGATCGCCATCACCACCCATCTCCACCTGGTCAGCGACCACCTCACAGCCGGACTGGCCGCCGGGTGGCAACTCGCCGAGATGCACGAGGCGGTGGTGGACGACCACTGGATCGAGCTGAAGCCCAAGTGGGAGCGCTACCGCCACCACCCGGTCTCGGCAGCGTACGTCTGGCGCAAGCCCGCACAGTCCGCACAGCCCGCATAGCCCGCCAGCCCGCGCTGCCCGCCGGCCCGCACGGCCGACGGGAACAGCGCGGCGACCGGCCGCCCGTCGACCCCGGGTCAGAAACCCACGGTGGGGCTGGTGACCACCCGGGTGCGGCCGTCCGCGCGGGCCGCGAGGCCGGCGGCGAGGCGTACCGAGCGGCTCGGGCCGAGGAGAGCGAGCGCCTCCTCGGGGTCGGCCCAGCGGTAGGCGTCGAGCTCTCCGGCCGGCAGGGTGATCGGGGTGTCGGCGGGGATGGTGCCGAGGTCGAAGAGGAAGTGGCAGGCCGGGTGGTCGAGTTCGGCCGACGGGTGGGTCCAGCCGACGGCGAGCAGTGCGCCCGGGTCCTTGACGATGCCGGTCTCCTCCAGGAGTTCGCGCTTCGCGCACTCCTCGGGGTTCTCCCCCGGGTCCACCGTGCCGCCGACGAACTGCCAGTGCTCCCGGTAGCCGGCCTTGACGATCAGCACCCGCCCTTCGGGGTCGCTGATCAGGCAGCCGGAGGCGGCGTAGACGCGGTGCAGCGAAGCGAGCCACTCGTCGCGGGTCTGGAGCAGCGGGGTGTCCGACATGTGCTTTCCCTCCGGGGGTGTTGCGGGCCGGGTGTGCGCGCCCACTCTCCCACTCCACCCCTGCGGACGGGGCGGCAGACCGGTCGGCAGGCGCTCGGACCGGCAGACGAAGGCGGCAGGCGCTCGGACCGGCAGCCGGAGGCGGCGGACGGACGGGGTGGCCGCCGTCGCCCGGCGCCACCCCGTCGGGAAGCGGTCAGTGGGCGGAGTGCTTCTCCGCGCCGCGGTGGCGGTGACCCGGGAGTTCGGCGTGGTGGGCCGACCCCGAGAGGGGGGTCGTCGCCGCGGCGGCGCGGCGTCCGCCGTGGCTGAAGGCGGTGTCGCCGAAGTACGGCCCGGCCTTCGTGCTCTTCGGTCCTTCGGTGCCGAGGGTGGGCGGGGTCCCGCCCGGATCGGCTGCCATACCGCGGCGTTCGAGGAGTTCCTGGGTGCCACGGCGGAGTCTGGTCATCTTGCCCGTCGGGTGCTTGGTCATCGTGGACCTCCCTCCGGCGACCGCTCGTCGCGCGGTCTGCGCGGCAACACGGGCGCATGGGACGTTATGACCGGAATTCTAGCCGTTCGGGGTGGTCCGGGCGTGGCATCGTGCCCCGGTACCAACAGCGACACACCTGACTGATCGGCCGGACGCCGAACCGGGCGTGTGGAAACATGCGCGCGTGGCAACGGTGATACGGAACGACAATCAGACCGAGGCGGGGGAGGGCACGGCAGTCCCCGAAGTCCAGCGGGTGCGCTACCCCGGCTCGCTGATCCGCTGCATGTTCGGCCTCACCGCCGCCGGACTCACCCTGCTGATCGCCATGGGCGCCCACGGCACCGCCGACGGCCTGGAGGCCGATGTCGCCGAGGGCGCGGAGCACGTCCCCTGGCCGCCCGGCCAGATCGCGGGAGTGGCCTCCGCCGTCGTCCTGCTGCTCGTCCCGCTCGCCTTCGCCGTCGACCGGCTCGCCCGCCGGGCCGCGCTCCGGGTCGCCGACGGGGTCTTCGCCGCCGTCCTCGCGTACGGGCTCTCGCTCGGTCTCGACGCGGCCTTCGGCAACCTGGCCACGCTCACCCACCAGTCCCCCGACGGCCTCGGCCGGACCGACGCGGTGTACGGGCACCTGGCCCCCGTCCTCGCCTTCATGACCGCCGCCGGCCTCACCGGGCTGCGCCGCTGGCGCACCGCGCTGACCGCCGCCCTCGCCATGGCCGGGCTCTCCGGTCTGATCATCGGCTGGGCCACACCGCTCTCCCTGGTCCTGGCCCTGCTGGTGGGCTGGGCCACCGCCCACGGCACGGTGTACGCGATCGGCACCCCGATCGTCCGGCCGAGCGCCGAGCAGCTGCGGCAGACCCTCGGCCAGGCCGGCGTCCGCCCGCACCTCACCCGCCGCACCGGCCCCTGCCGCTACCTGGTCACCCAGCACGACGGGCGCCCCGACCTGGACGTCCACCTGCTCGACCGCCACGCCCAGGCCACCGGCCTGTTCCACCGCCTCTGGCTGCTGCTGCGGCTGCGCACCGCACCGCGCCCGCGCGGTCTGCGCTCGCTGCGCTCCGGACTGGAGCACGAGGTCCTGCTCGCCTACGCGGCCGCCGCCGCCGGCGCCCGCACCCGCCGGTTGGCCGCCACCGCCGAACTCGACGCCGACCGCGCCGTGGTCGCGTACGAGTACCTGCCGGGACGGACCCTGCCCGAGCTCGACGACGCCGAGCTGACCGACGAACTGCTCACCGACGCCTGGCAGCAGCTGGACCTGCTGCACCGCCGCTGCATCGCCCACCGCGCCCTCGCCCCCGACAACGTCCTGATCGGCCCGGACGGCACCGTCCACCTGGTCGGACTCGCCGACGGCGAGATCGCCGCCGGCGAACTGCTGCTGCGCCTCGACGTCGCCGGGCTGCTGACCGCCCTCGCCCTGCGGGTCGGCGCCGGACGCGCGGTGGCCGCCGGCACCGCGGTGCTCGGCGGGGCCGCGGTCTGCGCCGCGCTGCCGCTGCTCCAGCCGATCGCGCTGCCGCGCGGCACCCGGAGCGCCCTCAAGGACCGGCCCGAACTGCTCGCCGCGATCAGGGAGGAGGCCCTGCGCGGACGCCCGCAGGCGCCAGCCGAACCGGTCCGGCTGGAGCGGCTGCGCCCGCGCACCCTGCTGACCGTGTTCGCCGGGGTGTTCGCCGGGTACCTGCTGCTGCAGTTCCTGTTCAGCTCGCAGACCAACCCGATCTCGGCCATCGCCGAGGCCGACCCCGGCTGGCTGGCCCTGGCCGCACTGGCCGCCGTCGCCAGCCACTTCGCGGCCACCCTCGGCTTCATCGGCTTCGTCCCCGAACGGGTGGGCTTCCGGCGTTCACTGGCCGCCCAGGTGGCGGGCTCCTTCGTGAAGCTGGTCTCCCCCGGCGGCGTCGGCGGGGTCGCGCTGAACACCCGCTTCCTGCAGTGCAGCGGCATCCCGACCGCACAGGCACTGTCCAGCGTGGGCGCTTCCCAGCTGATCGGGCTGGTGCTCCACCTGCTCCAGCTCGCGGCCTTCACTGCGCTGCTCGGACACGGCGCGGGCTCCGAACTGCCGGACGCACCGGTGTTCGTCGCCGTGCTCGCGGTCGCGGCGGTCCTGGTGGTCCTGGCGCTCGCCGTGCCCTGGGTGCGCGGCCGGCTGGCCGGCCTGCTGCGCCCGCTCCGGGCCGAGGTCCTGCCCCGGCTGCTCGACCTGCTCCAGCGGCCGGGCCGGCTGGCCGCCGGACTGGCCGGGCAGCTGCTGGTGTCGATGGCCTTCGTCGCCTGCCTGTACTGCTGCACCCGGGCGGTCGGGCAGCAGCCGTCCTTCGCCGCCGTCGCGGTCACCTTCCTGGCCGGCAACGCCGCCGGGTCCGCCGCCCCGACGCCGGGCGGTTCCGGTGTCGTCGAGGGTCTCCTCACCGAGGCCCTCGCCTCCACCGCGTCCATCGACCGGGGTACCGCCTTCGCCGCGGTGATCCTCTTCCGGTTGCTGACCTTCGTGCTCCCGATCCTGCCCGGCTGGGCCGGCTTCGCCTGGCTCCAGCGACGCGGCGCTCTCTGAGGCCGCGCCGGCGACCCGGGCACCCCGGCGACCGGCCCGGGGACACGCGGAACCGCACGGGCCGCCCATCAGGTGGTGCACCGGGTTCGCCGCGTCCCGGGAACCGGCCAGCCCGCCCCCGGGAGCCCGCTCGGCCGCCGCCCCCGAGCAGTGGCCTCAGCGGTACTCGTCCTCGTCCAGCTCGACCACCCGGGCCTGCTCGACGGCGTCCGCGTCGTTGGCGTCGTCCGAGCCGAGCGAGCGGCGCTCGCGGAGCTGCTCGTAGTCGTCGCCCGGTCGGCCGCCGGCATCCCGCTCCTCGTCCTCGGCCTCCAGGACGAGCGGTGATTCGTCGGCGAAGTCGTCGAAGTCCTCGGGGAACTCGGGGTTCTCGGGGTTCTGGCGCATGGCGTCCGTCCCTGCTGCTGGAAGCCCCACCTGGGCCCAGGTCGGTACTGGAAGTATCCGACGGCGACGGCCGGGCCGCGCGCCCTCGCGGCGGCGTCGGCGTGTTGCCCGGGGCCCGCACGGCACGCCGGGCGGCCGGTGCGGGTCAGCCGATCGGTCGACCCCGCGGTCGGCCGTCGCGCGGACCCGGCAGGGCGTGGCCCGCCGCGAGGATCGAGATACGGCGGGAGCAGCAGGGCTCCCGGTCCGGTCCCGCCCAGGAGGAGCAGCAACCATGAAGAGGACGACCGTTCGCACCCGAGTGCTCACCGCCGCCGTCGCCGTCGCGGCCGTCGGCGCGGGGGGCTTCGGCGCGATGTCGGCGACGGCCGCTCCGCAGAGCGACGCTCCCGGCGGGGCTGTGGCGCAGGCCGCCGACCTGAAGAAGTCGGACACCGTGACCAGCACCCACCTGGACATCGACGCCGCCACCCGGGCCGCGCAGGCCGCGCTGCACGCCGCCGAGAAGGACAACCAGCACGTCTCGGTCGCCGTGGTGGACCGCAACGGCACCACCGTGGTGACCCTGCGCGGCGACGGCGCGGGGCCGCAGTCGTACGAGTCGGCGGCGCGCAAGGCGTTCACGGCGGTGTCCTGGAACGCGCCGACCTCCGAGCTGGTCAAGCGGCTCGCCCAGGCGCCCGGCCTGAAGGACATCCCCGGCACGCTCTTCCTGGCCGGCGGCGCCCCCGTCGCCGACAAGGGCGCCCCGATCGCGGGCATCGGCGTCGCGGGGGCGCCGAGCGGTGACCTGGACGAGAAGTACGCCCAGGCCGGCGTGGTCTCCCTCGGCCACTGACGGTCAGGGCGGCCCGGCCTCGCGGTCTCCCGCTGCCGGGCCGGGCCGGGCGGCCCTGAAGGGCGGGGCCCGGCCCGGGAGTCACCCGCGCCGCTCCCCCGGCGAGCGCGGACGGGCCTCACCGATCCGCGCGCTCCTCGGGCGCCACCGCTGCGGCGGCCGCGCGAGCGGCGAGGACGCGGAGCCGGTCGCGGAGCTCGGCGGGCTCGTGGACCTCGAACTCGCAGCCCAGCATGGCCAGTCGGATGGCCAGCCACTCCAGCGACTCGGCACAGGTGCGCAGCCGGCAGGTGTGGTCGTCGACCGGCTCGAGCCGGTCGGACGGGCCGGTCAGCCACCGCGAGACCCGGTCGGCCGGGGTGTGCAGGGTGACGACGGCGACGTGGGTGGTGGTGAGGCCGGAGAGCTTCTGGGCCACGTAGGCGGCGGCGTCCTCGGCGGGCAGTTCGCGGACCGGCACCCGGGCGCCGGTGGGCTGGGGTTCGCGCAGCCGGTCGACGCGGAAGATCCGCCAGTCGTCGCGTTCGTTGTCGTACGCGACCAGGTACCAGCGCCGTCCGGCGGCGACCAGGCGGTGCGGTTCGACCAGGCGCCTGGTCTCGGTGCCGCCGCCCTGGGGCTGACCCCAGCCGGCCCGGTAGGTGAAGCGGACCCGTTCGCGGGCGGCGACCGCCGCGGCCAGCACGGTGAGCGTCTCGGGGTCGACCCGGGGGCCGCCCGCGTCCAGTCGTACGGTGGCGGCTCCGAGGGAGCCCACCCGGTGTCTGAGCCGGGCCGGGAGCACCTGGACCAGCTTGGCGAGGGCCCGTACGGAGGCCTCCTCGATGCCTTCGACGGCCTCCCCGGCCGCGGCGCGCAATCCGACCGCGATGGCCACCGCCTCCTCGTCGTCGAGCAGCAGGGGCGGCATCGCGGTCCCGGCGACCAGGCGGTAACCGCCGATCGGGCCCCGGGTGGCCTGGACCGGGTAGCCGAGGTCGCGCAGCCGCTCGATGTCGCGGCGGATGGTCCTCGGGGTGACCTGGAGCCGGTCGGCCAGTTCGCTGCCCGGCCACTCGCGTGGGGTCTGCAGCAAGGAGAGCAGAGTCAGCAAGCGTGCGGGGGTGTCCGTCATGCCGGCCAGCATGACGGACGTAGAGGACGGATTCCGACCTGTACGGGTTCTACGGTCGAAGACGTCCGGGACGCCGGCCGGGATCACCCGGCGGCCGCTCCCGCCACCCTCGACGTCAACACCGCCTGCTCCGGCTTCCCGCACGCCCTGGCGGTGGCGAACCTCGCCGTCGGGGGCGGCTCCGCGACCGAGGCCCTGGGCATCGGGGTGGAGAAGCTCACCGACTTCACCGACTGGTCCGACCGCTCCACCTGCGTCCCGGTCGGCGACGGTGCGGGGGCCGCGGTCGTGGTGGCCTCCCCGACCGCGGAGATCAGCCCGGTGGTCTGGGGTTCGGTCCCCGAGATGGGGCGGGCCGTTCTGATCGAGGGCCGTACGGGCACCTTCAGCCAGGAGGGCCACCGCTGGGCGACCACCACCCTGCCCACCGTCGCCCGGCAGGTCCGCGAGCGCGCGGGCGTCACCCCGGAGGAGCTCGGCGGGGTCGTCCTGCACCAGGCCAACCTGCGCATCATCGAACCGGTGGCCCGCAGGATCGGCGCGGTCAACGCGGTCGTCGCCCGCGACGTGGTCGACTCCGGCAACACCTCCGCCGCCGGCATCCCGCTGGCCTTCTCCAAGCTCGTCGAACGCGGCGAGCTCGAGAACGGCGTACCGGTCCTGCTCTTCGGCTTCGGCGGCGGCCTCTCGTACGCCGGCCAGGTCGCCCGCTGCCCGTAGCCGGACCGCCACCGGTCTGACGGATCGCCAGAAGTGCACGTCCGCCGCACCGGTGGGCGTTTCCTGCCGGGATCCGAGGGGGCGGGCCCGCGCCCGGCCGCTGATATTGCTGCGGTTTCGTGCGGTTGGCCGTCTTCGTTCCCACGTCCCTTTGCTGTCAGGCACGTTGGTGAGGAGTCCCCGCTGTCGCGATCGGTAGGGACGTTCGCACAGGCTGTTGTCGTCGTGCCGGTGACCACCGGTCGCATTCCGACAGTCCCGGAGCCCGTGATGATCGACGCCGCCGTTCCCGAACCCATGCAGGTCGCGCTGACCACCCGCGAGCGCCAGGTCCTCGCCCTGCTGGTGAGCGGTGAGACGTACTGGAACATCGGCCGCCAGCTGGGGATCAGCCCGCACACCGTCGACACCTACATGCGGCGGCTGCGCGGCAAAACAGGGGCGGCCAACCGCACCCAGCTCGTGGTGATGGCCCTACAGGGGGGCTATGTGTCGTGACCCCGACAGCCGCGAATATCACACTTCAGCGGCAAAGTCGCTTTTGTTCCCCCTTCACTTTATGGTCACGCAACTTGGTGAAGGGCCGTTTCCCGGCAAACGGCGCCGCACTGGGACAGGGTTGGCCTTGCACACCACAGCGACCGAGTGGCCCGCCATCACGCCACTGCTCTTCACCAAGGGGATCCATGCTGAAGCGTCTCGTCCTCTCCGTCTCCGTCGCACTGGCCGCACTGGCCGTCCAGCCGGTCGCCACGGCCTCGGCGGCGGGCGGCACCAGCCACATCGAGTGCAAGCCGGGCCACGGCGGCAGCGCGATGAGCCTCACCGTCGACAGGCTGCCCACGGTCGAGGCCGACTCCTCCGACGGGCGGCACGTGAGCCCGTGCGGCGACACCTCCTGGGGCGGCTGACCTGCTGACCCGGGAGTCCGGCCCCTGACCCCCGGCATCCCCCGCACCGCGGCCGCCGGGGAGCAGGGGCCGGACCCCGGCGGCGCCCGACGATCAGGGGGACGTCTGCCCCACGGCGACGCCGCCCGGTCCCAGCAGTCCGCGGGCGGAGGCCTGGGCGCCGGCCTGGAAACGGCTCGCGGCCCCCAACTCCTCCATGATGTCGGCTATGTGACGACGCGCCGTGCGCAGCGACATACCGAGGCGACGGGCGATGGCCTCGTCCTTGAGCCCGGCCGCGAGCAGCCTGACGATCGTCTCGTGGATCTCCCGGGAGACCTCTTCGAGCCCCTGGCTGACCGCGTCGACGAACGGAGTGGCCCGGTCCCAGGTCTGCTCGAAGATCTCGCACAGATAGGCCACCGTGGACGGTTCACGGATCACGACAGCCCCCCAGCTGTCGTCCTTCACCGGGATGAAGGCGAGCTCGCGGTCGAAGACGATGAGCCGGCCGAACAGCTCGTGCGCGGTGCGGTACTGGCCGCCCAGGGCGGACGCGGCGGCGACGTAGGCCTGGCTCGGACCGTTGAAGCGAGCCGTGTGGTGGTAGAGCGTACGGAGCTGGATCCCGCGCTCCAGCATCGCCTGGTCGCGCACCAGCGCGTCCTGCATCGCCTCCGGGACACGGGCTCCGCCGCCCGGCTGGCTGGTGAGCACCTCCTTGCGGCAGCGGTCGGACGCCTGGTTGAGGGTGTTGCGCACGTCCTGCACGTTCTCCAGCAACTCGAGCGCCCCGCGGGGCGCCTTGTGGCGGTGGTAGTGCGGGGCGAAACGGTCGAGCTCCTGCCGTATCTCCGCGAGTACCCCCTGCTGTTCGCGGATCCGGGCCTCCACCGGGGCGGCCAGCTGCGCCGCCGCGGTCTCCGGCGCCACCGCGAAGAGCTCGTGGGGGGCGTCCGGGGCCGCGTGCAGCAGCCTGGCCCGCAGCAGCCGCTCGACACTGCGCTCGGCCTCGTCCCGGCTGATCCCGGCGGCGGCAGCGAGGGCGGCCCGGTCGGACACGCGGTGCCTGAGCACCCAGCCGTACACGGCCGTGTCGGTGTCCTCCAGCAGACGCGCCGCGTCGAACGCCCCGACGTGCTGTGCTTCCACTACTCCCCCTCATAGTGCTGCTGCCTGGTCTCTTGTTGAGGGCGCCAACAGCGTATCGGTCGTGACGCACAGCGGTAGATCATGCACAGTTCGGACAGTCGGAGCACGGCGCACCCACGTCGGCCGCCCCGCAGAGGAGCCCGCCTCGCCGCGCCGGCCGGGCCAGCAGGTGCGCCCAGATCAGCAGGACACCGCTTCGAGGGGACGGGCCGCGCCGGGTACCGCCCGCTGAGGCCCACCGCCACCGGGGCCGACACCTCCACCCCTCCACCCCGCCGGACCACCCCCGACGGCAGACGGGCCGCCGCAGCGACGAGTCGGGGGGAGGCAAGCCGCCACGGGAGACGCGGCACCGAAAGTCGGCAGGAACGGAAGAAGCCCAGGCCGACAAGGAATCGACCTGGGCTTCACGCTGAGCCGCCTGCGGGATTCGAACCCGCGACCTACGCATTACGAGTGCGTTGCTCTGGCCAACTGAGCTAAGGCGGCACCGCCGTCCGGCGGGACCTGACCTGGAAGGTTGATCGTCGCACTGACAACGGGCGCAAGTCTACACACATTCGGGGCGTGGTCCGTACCCGCTCCCGCCTGCGGGGTCAGGCGGAGGAGACGGCGAGCTTGGCGGCGAAGCCCGCGAAGAGGACGGCGACGGCGCTGGTGAGGCCCGCCGAGAGTCGCTTGCGGCGGCGGAAGGCGTTGGCCAGCGTGGTGCCCGCGAAGATCAGCAGGGAGAGGTAGAGCACGCTGAACGTCTGCAGGATGCCGCCGAGCAGGGCGAAGGAGAACACCGGCTCCCCGTACGAGGGGTCGACGAACTGGGTGAAGTACGAGAGCAGGAAGAGGATGGCCTTCGGGTTGAGCAGGCTGACCACCAGGGCCCGTCGGAACGGGCGCTCCGCGTCGGGCTCGACGGCCTCGACGGCCCCGTCGGCCGCTCCCGCCGCACCGGACCCCGCCTCACCGGACCGCGCCGCAGCGATCCGGTGTTCGCGCCAGAGCTGGCGGGCCGCCCGGAGCATCCCGATGCCGATCCAGAGCAGGTACGCCGCGCCGCCCAGCTTGACCACCAGGAAGACCGCGGGGTTGGCCCGCAGCAGCGAGGCGGCACCGAGCGAGGTGAGCGATATCAGGGTGCAGTCGCCGACGAAGACTCCGGCGGCGGCACGGTAGCCGGTGCGGATGCCCTTGCGGGCGGCGACGGACAGGACGTACAGCGAGTTCGGTCCCGGCAGCAGGACGATGACCAGGGCGCCGAGGACGTAGGTCGCCAGGTCGTTGACTCCGAGCACGGTTCGCTCCCAGCGGATACGGGGGATGGCGGGGGACGCGCCATCGTATCCGTCAGTAGCATCGGCCGGAAACGGAAATTACTTGGCGCAGCGCGTCCCCGTACTCGGGGCGTTCCCCCCCAGCAGGTAGCTGTTGACGGCGTTGTCGATGCAGGCGTTGCGCCGCCCGTACGCGGTGTGGCCGTCGGCGTCGTAGGTCAGCAGCCGGCCGGACTCCAGCTGGGTGGCCAGCGCCTGCGCCCAGACGTACGGGGTGGCGGGGTCGCGGGTGGTGCCGACGACCACGATCGGGGGTGCGCCGGCGGCGCGGATGGTGTGCGGCGCGCCGGTGGCCTTGTGCGGCCAGTAGGCGCAGGAGAGGGCCATCCAGGCCATGTCGCGGCCGAAGTGCGGGGAGACCTTCTCGAAGGAGGGCAGCGCCTTCTCGACCCCCTGCGGGTCGTTGAAGGGCGCGGGCAGGTCGAGGCAGTTGACCGCGGTGTTGGCGAACATCAGATTGGCGTAGCTGCCGTCCGGCGAGCGCTGGTAGTAGCTGTCGGAGAGCTTGAGCAGCGGAGTGCCGTCACCCGCCTTGGCCGCGGTGAGCGCCGTGCGCAGAGCGGGCCAGAGGAAGTCGGCGTACATCGTCTGGATGACTCCGGAGACCGCCAGGGACGCGGTGAGCTTGCGGCCGGACTCGGTGGACAGCGGCTGGGCGTCGATCCGCTTCAGCAGGGCGTCGAGTTCCTCCCCGGCCTGCTGCTCGGTCCGGCCCACGGGGCAGTCGTCGTGGGTGATGCAGTCCTTGGCGAAGGCGGACCAGGCGATCTCGAAGCCGCCTGCCTGAACCTGGTTGCCGGCCAGCGAGTCGAGGGACGGGTCGATCGCCCCGTCCAGCACCATCCGGCCGACCCGGCTGGGGTAGAGCCCGGCGTAGGTGGCGCCGAGGAAGGTGCCGTACGACTTGCCGAGGAAGTGCAGCTTGTCGTCTCCGAGCAGGGCGCGCAGCACGTCCATGTCCCTGGCCGACTCCACGGTGCTGACGTGCCCGAGGAAGCTGCCGGACTGCTTCTGGCAGGCGGCGGCGAAGCCCTTGTCCGCGGTGACCAGCGCGCTGATCTGGCTCTGGTCGTCGGGGGTCATGTCGATCGCGGTGTACGCGTCCATCTGCGGGCCGTCCAGGCACTTCACCGGGGAGCTGCGGCCGACACCGCGCGGGTCCAGCCCGACCAGGTTGTACGCGGCGCGCAGACCGGGGTCGAAGCTGTTGGCCGAGCCCTCCAGGTACTCGATCGCCGAACCGCCGGGCCCCCCCGGGTTGAGCAGCAGCGAACCCTGCGGCGCCACCCCGCCGCCGGCCGGCTTGCGGGCGGCGCTCAGGGTCATGTCACCGCCGCCCGGGTCGGCGTAGTCGAGCGGCACCTTGAAGGTGGTGCACTCGAACTCCTCGTCGCAGGGCTGCCAGGTGAGCTTCTGCGCGTAGTACGGGGCCAGGTCGGGCGGGATCGCGGCCGGAAGCGGCTCCAGCGGCTTGGCGTCCCGGCCCTGCGCGGCACCGCCCTCGGAGCCCGACACCGAACCGGCGCTGGAGTCCGACGGCCCGCCGCCCGAACTGCAGCCGGCCAGCAGCAGCGCGGCGGCGGCCACCGTAGCGGGCAGGACACGGGTCGACCGGACAGCTCGCATGGAGGCTCTCTCTCCCATCGGGCACCGACCGCGAGGTCGCTCGGCTCGCCGGGTTCGGTGATCACCGCCCGGCTCAGCAGAGCGTAACCGGCCGTACCCGCTGCGCCCGGTCACTCCGGGGGCCGCCGGGCGGGGAACAGCCCATCCGGCGGCACCGCCGGGCCGCGTGCCGTCACCCCGGCCGGCCATCGCGCCGAGTCGCTACGCGGGCTTGGCTAGGCTCTCCGCCAGGTACTGCACCGCGACCCGGACCAGCCGCAGCCGCACCCGCTCCGGCGTGTAGTCCTGGACGATGTCGGAGATCCTGACGTCGGCCTGCGCGGCGCGGCCCTTGCCGCTCTGCAGGGCGCCTTGGAGCTTGCGGGCGGAGTCCAGTCCGGCGGTGTCGCTCTTGGCGGCGGCGAGCAGCAGTCTGGCGGCGGACGTGCCGGGCGCGTCGGCGCCGGTCTGGGCGAGGGCCGCCGGGTCGTAGCGGCCGGAGACGGCGGCAGCCGCGCCGTACAGGTCTGGGCGGGCCAGCCCGGCGGCGACCGCACACGGGGCTCCGGCCTCGATGCCGAGGGTCCCCCAGTCTCCCGGGCCGGGCGGAAGGGTGCGGAACGCGGCACCGACGGCGGTCCGCAGCGCGGTGTCGTCGGCCACGGCCTGCGGAGCGGCGGCCACCAGCTCGCAGGGCCGGGCGGTACCGGTCGGCGACTGCGGTACGACCACCACGAACGGCCGGGACCGGCCCAGCTTCACCGCCGAGGCGACCCCGTCGAAGACGTCCGGGAGTTCGGCGTCGGCGGTGGTCCTGGCACCGCCCGCGTGCAGCACGATCACCGGGAACCGGGCGTTCGGGTCCTCCTTGTACTGCGGCGGCAGCCAGACCCGTACGGTGCGCGGGCGCCCGTCCGGACCGGGCACCGCGCCCTCCAGCAGTTCTCCCCCGGCCGGCTGCCCGACCGCCTTGAACTGGGTGATCACCGGCGGGACCGCACCGGAGGGCGAGGCCGCCGCCTGGGACGGCGCTCCGGACGAGGGGGGCGCCGGAGGCGGCGCCGGGCTCCGTTCGGCGGTGGCCGCCGCCGGGGCGGCCTGCTGCACGGACCGCCCGGCCCGACCGTCCAGGGAGACGGTCACGGCCAGTGCCGTCACGCACATCCCGCAGACCATCGCACCGCCGACCCGCAGCAGCAGCGGGCGCTGCTCGGCCGCCAGCTCGTACGTCTGCGCCACCCGGAGGTCGCGCCAGCGGAGGAAGGCGGACCTGAGCAGCCAGGTCCCGGCTACCGCCGCCACCAGCAGGGGAACGACGAGGAGCGGACGGGTCATGGGACGCACCACCTCGGGAGGACCGGCACCGCCCGGGTCCGGCCTTCAGCGGCGCGGACCACCACGGCGGACTCGGTCCACAGGGTGCAAGACGCGCGGGTGTGCAGCGCGCGGGGCTCCCTGACCCGCCCCCACGTTCACTCGAACGAGCGAGCCGCGGATACCTCCGGCACGCGACCGGCCGATCACACGGCCGGACCGTCCGGTCCCGGGGGACGCCCGCGGATCGGAGGACTCCGCAGGCCGCGGGAGGGCCGGCGTCCGCCCTCGGGGGGTGCGGGTGCCGGACCGCCGACGCCTCAGCCGGCCCGCAGGGCCACCGTCATCGCCTCGACCGCGAGCAGCGGGTCCACGTTGCGGTCCAGCGCCTGCCGACAGGCGAGCACCGCCTCGATCCGGCGCAGCGTGTTCTCCGGCGCCCCGGCCGCCGCGACCTTGGCGAGCGCCGGCCGCTGGTCCTCGTTGGCGAGGGCGCCCGTCGAGCCGAGCTGGACGGCGAGCACGTCCCGGTAGAACCCGAGCAGGTCGAGCAGCGCGACCCCCAGGGTCTCGCGCCTGGTCCGGGTGGCCCGGCTCTTCTGCCGCTTCTCCAGCTCCTTCACCGCACCCGCCATGCCGCGCGGCGCCCGACTGCCCTCGGCCGCGCCGTACGCGGCCCTGAGGTCGTCGGTCTCCTTGGCGTCCTGGGTCTCGGCCAGCGCCTCGGCGTCGGCCTTGGCGGTGTCCACCAGCCGCTGGGCGGCGGCCAGGCAGCCGCCGATGTCCGCGACCTCCAGCGGGATGCGCAGCACGTCGAGGCGGCGGGCGCGGGCCTGCTCGTCCACCGCCAGTCGGCGCGAACGCTCCACGTCGCCCTGGCCGGCCAGCGCCGCCAGCCGGGCGGCCCCGGGGTCGACGCCGTCCCGCCGCACCAGCGTGTCGGCGACCGCCTCGGCCGCCGGGGTGCGCAGCACCAGCAGTCGGCAGCGGGAGCGGATGGTGGGCAGCACGTCCTGCACGGACGGCGCGCAGAGCAGCCAGACCGTCCTCGGCGACGGCTCCTCGACACCCTTCAGCAGCGCGTTCGCCGCCGCCTCGGTGAGCCGGTGGGCGGCGTCCACCAGGATCACCGACCAGCGCCCGCCGGTCGGGTAGCTGGAGGCGCGCAGCACGAGGTCACGCATGTCGCCGACGCCGATCGACAGACCGTCGGTCCGTACGAACTTCACATCGGCGTGGCTGCCGGAGAGCACGGTGTGGCAGCCGTCGCAGAACCCGCAGCCGGGCACGCCGCCCAGGTCCAGGTCCGGGCTGGTGCACTGGAGCGCGGCGGCGAAGGCCCGCGCGGCAGTGGTCTGCCCGGCGCCCGGCGGACCGGTGAACAGCCAGGCGTGCGTCATCAGCGAGGCGTTCCCGCCCGGCTCCGGCGCAGCCGAACGCCCCGCGGCCACCGTGGCCCGCGCGGACCGGGCGGCCGCCGTCAACTGCTCGACCACCCGATCCTGGCCGACCAGGTCGTCCCACACACTCACGCCGCGCTCCCGCCGACCACCGGTACTCCTCGTCTCCGGTCGAGCCTAGCGCCGCAGGCCGACAACGGGCTCCGCCGCGGGCTGCTGCTCCGGGAGCGGCCCGGGCCCGGCCGACGCACCGCGTCCGGCCGCGGCCTCGTCCTTCCCCTCCTTCGCCACCTGCTCGTCGACGGCCCTGACCCGGGCGAAGGAGTTCCGCAGGTGCCGCCTCATCCAGCGCGAGAGCGGCCGCTCGACGTAGCGGTTCACCAGCCAGGCCGCCGCGAGCATCAGCACCAGCAGGGCCGTCACGAGCAGCCACGGGTCCACCCGGTACCGGAGCTTCTCGATCAGCTCCCACCCGATGTACTCGTGCAGCAGGTAGAGCGGATAGGTGACGGCTCCGGCGGTGGTGAGCCAGCGCCAGTCGATCCGGTCGAACCAGCCGAGGGCGATCCCGGCCATCAGCAGGTAGCACAGCGCGAGCACGGCCGGCACGGCCAGGTCGGGCAGGTGGTACTCGGTGTTCCGCTGCACGAACTGGAAGGTGGGCTCCACCGCCCGTACCCCGGCCAGGTAGGTGAAGCCGACCAGCAGCCAGAGCAGCAGGTCCGGGCCGAACCGCCGGATCAGGTAGAAAGCGATCCCGCCGACGAAGAACCAGCAGTACTCGGGCATCACCAGCAGCTGCAGCAGGCCCTCGTTCGGCAGGCCGTACGCCAGCACCCCGGCGGCCAGCCAGACCATGCAGAAGGTCAGCACCCGGCGGTAGGTCAGTCCGCGCCAGACCACCAGCGCGAAGATCAGGTAGAACCTGGCCTCCGCCCACAGGCTCCAGTACACGGCGTCCACGTACGGGGCGCCGAACGGGTGCTCGAACATGGTCAGGTTGGTGAGCACGTCCTGCCAGCCGCGTGGCGCCGTACCGCCCTGGACGAGCGCCAGCACCAGCGTGGTCACCAGCACGGCCAGCCAGTAGGCCGGGAAGAGCCGGATCACCCTGGACGTGAAGAAGTCGGAGAGCGAGCGCCCCCAGCCGCTCAGACAGATCACGAACCCGCTGATCAGGAAGAACAGCTGCACCCCCAGCCACCCGTACGAGGCGGGCAGGTGCAGCACCGGGAAGACCTCGGCGCGCGGGCGGCCCCAGTCCGAGCCGAAGGCCAGGTAGTGGTACGCCACCACCATCAGCGCGGCGACGAACCGCAGGCCGTCCAGCGCGGCGAGCCGCCCTGCGCGCACTGGCGTCTTCGGGGCGGGGTCGGTGGCTATCACGTGCGATGACTTCCTAGGCGCCGGACGGAACGGACGGGACGGGCGTAGCAGTCTCTCAGAATCCGGCGCCGCTTCCCGCCCCCGGGTCGTTCGTCGAAGCACTACCGGGGGCGCAGGCTCTGCGCCCCCGGACAGCCGCTAGTCCCGGCCCCCGCGCCACCGACGGCCCTTGCCGCGGCCGTCCTGCGGGTCCTCGGAGTCCTGCTGCCGGCCGTGCTCCCACTCCTCGCGCGAGCCCAGCAGGGTGTCGGTGAGGCTGGGAGTGTCGTCCGCCGGGGCCTTCCAGGACGGGGCCTGGTCGGCTTCGACCGAGGGCAGTTCCCTGGTCACCTCGGTGGCGGGTTCCTGGCCGGACGACTGCTCGCCCCGCCACAGGCCCGGCGGCACCCGGTCCTCGACCGGACGGGCGGCGTCGGCCGCCCCGGAACCGGCCGGCGAGCCGGCGCCCGGCTTCCCCCAGGACGTCCGCGCTCCGCTGCCGGTGGAACCGGACCGCGCCTGCGGCCGCTCCGGCTCCACCCGCGGCAGCACCGCGGTCTCGTCGGCGGCCGGAACCGTCGGCAGCACCGCGGTCTCGTCGGCGGCCCGGGCCTCCGCCGCCCGGACCGCCGCCTGCCGCTCCCGTTCGGAGATCTCCTGGGTGATCTC
This sequence comes from Kitasatospora sp. NPDC056138, assembly GCF_042264695.1. Taxonomy (NCBI): domain Bacteria; kingdom Bacillati; phylum Actinomycetota; class Actinomycetes; order Kitasatosporales; family Streptomycetaceae; genus Kitasatospora; species Kitasatospora sp. NPDC056138. The sequence continues at coordinate 45,167 of NZ_JBHJVK010000040.1, forward strand.
CTCGGTGCCGCCGACCCTCGGCAGCTCCACCGTCGAGGTCACCGTCGCGGCGTCGACCGTCGGCGCGGCGGTCTTGGCCGCGGCCTCCGCTGCTGCTGCCTCGGCCACTCGGGTCTCCTCCGCCAGCCGGGCCGCCTCGGCGCGCTGGAGCGCCTCCTCCGCCCGCCGCCGCTGCTCGGCCCGCTGCAGGTCGCGCTGGCGCTGGAGCTCCGCCTGCGCCGCCGCCTCGGCGGCGAGCCGCTCCCGCTCGGCCTCCTCGGCCCTCCGCTTGGCGGCGAGCTCGGCCTGTCGCGCGGCCTCCTCCTCGGCGCGTCGCTTCGCCGCGGCCTCCGCCTTGAGCCTGGCCTCCTCGGCCGCCTTCTTCGCCTCCTCGGCGGCGGCCCGCTCGGCCTCCAGCTTGGCCTGCCGCTCCTTCTCGGCCTGCTCGGCGCGCAACTGCTCCAGCAGTTCCTGGCGCTTGCGCTCGGCTGCCTCCTCCTCGGCCTTCTTCCGGGCCTCCTCGGCGGCCCGCCGGGCGGCCTCCTCGCGGGCCAGCCGCTCCTGCTCGATCTGGGCGGCCCGCTCCTGGGCGGAGAGCGGCAGCTCGCGGTCGAGCCGGTGGCGGATCGCGGTGGTCACGAAGGCGGGCTGCTGGCTGCCGTCCACCACCAGGTAGCGCGCCGGGTCGGCGGCGGCCAGGGCGAGGAACCCGGCCCGCACCCGGGTGTGGAACTCGGTCGGCTCGGACTCCAGCCGGTCCAGCGCCTCGGTGAAGCGCTCCCGGGCCTTGGTCGGGTCGACGTCCAGCACCACCGTCAGGTCCGGGACCAGTCCGCCGGTGGCCCAGCGGGAGATCCGGGCAACCTCGGTGGCCGCCAGGTCGCGGCCCGCGCCCTGGTAGGCGATGGAGGAGTCCATGTATCGGTCGGTGATCACCACGGCACCGCGCTCCAGCGCGGGCCGGATGACGTTCTCCACGTGCTCGGCCCGGTCGGCCGCGTAGATCAGTGCCTCGGCACGGTGCGAGAGGCCGGTGTTGCCGACGTCCAGAACGAGCGCGCGCAGCCGCTGTCCGATCGGGCTGCCGCCGGGCTCACGGGTGAGCACCACCTCGTGGCCCTTGCTGCGGATCCACTCCGCGAGCGCGTTCGCCTGGGTGGACTTCCCGGCGCCGTCGCCGCCCTCCAGCGCGATGAAGAAGCCGGTTCCGCTCACCCGGTGCGGTGCCAGCGGCGCCCCACCCCGCAGCGACTGCACCAGCTCACGGCCGAGCGGGACACTGCCGCGCTGGTCGTCGGTCTTCAGCAGCACGACCGCCGCCAGCACCATGGTCAGCAGTCCGGCGGTGGCAATCGCCAGCGCGGCCCCGTCGTGGATGAAGGTGAAGCCACCGGGCCTGACCTCGCCGTACTGGACCTCCCCGTACCCGGCGGCGATCAGCGGGACGACGACCAGCGCGGCGCCCACCACGGCCCGCAGCACCGCGTACAGGTGCTCGGTGACCTTGGGCAGCCGGATCTCCTCGACCTCCTGGGCGAGCAGCGTCCGGCCGGTGGCGATCACGACACCGGCGGCCAGCCCGGCCAGCACGGTGAGCAGCAGCACCAGGACGAAGTCCAGCACCAGGCCGGCCAGGATCAGCGCCACGCCCTCGGTGAGCAGGGCCAGCGCGAGCAGACGGCGCCTGGAGAGCGAGGGCAGCGTGGCCCGGGTCAGCCGGACGCCGAGCGCGGGGGCACCGGCCGCGGCGAACACCAGCAGGCCGAAGCCGATCGGTCCGGCCCGGTGGTCGACTGCGGTCAGCAGCCCGAGCGCGCCGACGCCCGCCATCGAGGCGTAGGCGGCGGCGACCGAGAAGGTGAAGTACGGGGCGGAGCCGGTGCGGCCCTTGCGCAGCGCCGGTCCCGGGGTGGCGTCGGTGGGGGCGCGCAGGCCCTGGAGCGGGGAGCGCGGCGCGGCAGCCGTGCCACCGGGCAGCTCCTGCAGGAAGACCAGGACGGCGGAGGCAGCCAGCAGCAGGGCCGCGCCGACACCGGCCGAGGTGACCTGGTGGGTCCGCAGCCAGTGCGAGCCGAGCGCCGCGAAGACGTTGTTGACCAGCGTGAACGCCACCAGCGCGAGGGCCGCCAGCGGAACGGTCGCCCAGCCGGTGCGCATGTCCAGGATGCGTACGGCGTCCAGGCTGGACGCGGACGGCCGCTGCTCGGACGGGGCGGCGGCGGAGTCGGCGGGCGGCAGCAGCGACGGCACGGCGGCCGACTTGGCGACCGACCAGACCCGCTCGGCGGCACCGGTCAGGAAGACCGTGCCGAGCAGCAGGTAGGTGGCGGAACCCGGGCTCCAGGCGAGCCACCACGGGGCGATGCCGATCAGCACGGCCCGGAACGCGTCGGCCCCGAAGAGCACCCAGCGGCGGTCCAGCTTCCCGGCCGCCAGACCGTGCACCGGACCGAGCAGCGCGGCTCCGAACAGCAGCGTGGCGAGTACCCGGACGCCGAGCACGGCGGCCACCGTGAGCGCCTGCGCCCGGTAACCGTGACCGAACTGGCCGCCGAAGACCGCCGCGGCCCAGGTCAGCGCGAGCAGCGCCAGCAGACCGAGCCGGTCGCCGGTGCCTCCGACGAGCTGGGCCGTCCAGAGCCGACGGTAGGGGCGCAACCGCAGCAGCGCGCGGGCCCGTTCTCCGGGAGTTCCGGCCGGGGCCGCCTCGGGGAGCCTGGGTAGGGCTGCACTCGTGCTGGTGGGCTGCTCCTCGCTCGTCATACGGTCAGGGTAGCGGGCGGGCCCTGTCGCAGAGCCGGGGAACGGGCCCCGACAGCCGCTCATGACAGGGTTGTGACGCGACCGCCCCCGTCCGCCGGACGGACGGCGGCCCGTGAACCCCGGCACCGGGACTCACGGGCCGATCCTGCTTCGGCTCAGCTCTCCTCGGACGGGGCGGCGGCCTTCTTGGCCGCCGTCTTGGCCGCGGTCTTGGCCGTCGTGGCCTTCTTCGCCGCCGCCGTGGTGGTCTTCTTCGCGGCCGTCTTCTTGGCGGCGGTCTTCTTCGCCGTCGTGGTCTTCTTCGCCGCGGCCTTCTTGGCCGGAGCCTTCTTGGCCGCCTTCTTCACCGGTCCGCGCGCCCGCTTCTCGGCGAGCAGCTCGTAGCCGCGCTCGGGCGTGAGGGTCTCGACCTCGTCGTCCTTGCGGAGCGTCGCGTTGGTCTCGCCGTCGGTGACGTACGGGCCGAAGCGGCCGTCCTTGACGACCACCGGGCGCTCGCTGACCGGGTCCGTCCCGAGCTCCTTGAGCGGCGGGGCGGCGGCGGCCCGGCCGCGCTGCTTGGGCTGGGCGTAGATCGCCAGCGCCTCGTCGAGGGTGACGGTGAAGAGCTGGTCCTCGCTGGTGAGCGAGCGCGAGTCGGTGCCGCGCTTGAGGTACGGGCCGTAGCGGCCGTTCTGCGCGGTGATCTCGTTGCCCTCGGGGTCGCTGCCGACCACCCGGGGCAGCGAGAGCAGCCTGAGGGCGTCGTCCAGGGTGACGGTGTCCAGGGACATCGTCTTGAACAGCGAGGCGGTGCGCGGCTTGACCGCGTTCTTGCCGGTCTTGGGCGTGCCCTCGGGCAGGATCTCGGTGACGTACGGGCCGTACCGGCCGTCCTTGGCCACCAGCATGTTGCCGCTGACCGGGTCGGCGCCCAGCTCGAAGTCGCCGCTGGGCTTGGCCAGCAGCTCCTCGGCGAGCTCGACGGTCAGCTCGTCCGGCGGCAGCTCGTCGGGGATGTCGGCGCGCTGGCCGGGCTCGTCGGCGACCTTCGACGCCTTCTCGACGTACGGCCCGTACCGGCCGACCCGCAGCACGATCTCGTCGCTGACCGGGAAGGAGCTGATCTCCCGGGCGTCGATCGCGCCGAGGTCGGTGACCAGTTCCTTGAGGCCGCCGAGGTGGTCGCCGTCGCCGTTCCCGGCCTCGGCGGCGACGCCCGCGCCCTCGCCCTCGCCGAAGTAGAAGCGCTTCAGCCACGGGACGGACTGCGCCTCACCGGCGGCGATGCGGTCGAGGTCGTCCTCCATCTTGGCGGTGAAGTCGTAGTCGACCAGGCGGCCGAAGTGCTTCTCCAGCAGGTTCACCACGGCGAAGGAGAGGAAGGACGGGACGAGCGCTGTGCCCTTCTTGAAGACGTACTTGCGCCCGATGATGGTGTCGATGATCGAGGCGTAGGTGGAGGGACGGCCGATCTCGCGGTCCTCCAGCTCCTTGACCAGCGAGGCCTCGGTGTAGCGGGCCGGCGGCTTGGTGGCGTGGCCCTCCGGGGTGAGCTGCTCGGCGGCCAGCGGGTCGCCCTCGGTGACCTGCGGCAGGCGGCGCTCGCGGTCATCCAGCTCGGCGTTCGGGTCGTCGGCGCCCTCCACGTAGGCCTTGAGGAAGCCGTGGAAGGTGATGATCTTGCCGGAGGCGGAGAACTCGACGTCCCGGCCGTCCGAGGCGCGGCCGCCGACCTTGACGGTGACCGACTGGCCGACGGCGTCCTTCATCTGGGAGGCGACGGTGCGCATCCAGATCAGCTCGTAGAGCCGGAAGTCGTCACCGGACAGACCGGTCTCGGCGGGCGTGCGGAAGCGGTCGCCGGAGGGGCGGATCGCCTCGTGCGCCTCCTGGGCGTTCTTGACCTTGGACGCGTAGGTGCGCGGCGCGCCCGGCAGGTAGTCCGCACCGTAGAGCTGGGTGACCTGGGCGCGGGCGGCGGCGACCGCGGTGTCGGAGAGCGTGGTGGAGTCGGTACGCATATAGGTGATGAAGCCGTTCTCGTACAGCTTCTGGGCCACCTGCATGGTCCGCTTCGCGCCGAAGCCCAGCTTGCGGCTGGCCTCCTGCTGGAGCGTGGTGGTGCGGAACGGCGCGTACGGCGAACGGCGGTACGGCTTGGACTCGACGCTGCGGACGGCGAACGCGGTCTGCTCCAGGGCGGCGGCCAGCGCGCGGGCGGCCGTCTCGTCCAGGTGCAGGGTGTTGGCGGTCTTCAGGCGGCCGTCCTGGCCGAAGTCGCGGCCGCTGGCGATCCGCTTTCCGTCGACGGCGGCCAGCCGGGCGCCGAAGGTCTCCGGGTTCGCGGCGTCGGCGGGGGTGCGGCCGGTGGCGAACACGCCGGTCAGGTCCCAGTACGAGGCGCTGGTGAAGGCGATCCGCTCACGCTCGCGCTCGACCACCAGCCGGGTCGCGACCGACTGCACGCGGCCGGCCGAGAGCTTCGGCATGACCTTCTTCCAGAGCACCGGCGAGACCTCGTAGCCGTAGAGGCGGTCGAGGATCCGGCGGGTCTCCTGGGCGTCCACCAGTCGCTGGTTCAGCACCCGCGGATTGCGGACGGCCTCCTGGATGGCGTCCTTGGTGATCTCGTGGAAGACCATCCGGTGCACCGGCACCTTGGGCTTCAGCACCTCCTGCAGGTGCCAGGCGATAGCCTCGCCCTCGCGGTCCTCATCGGTGGCGAGGAAGAGCTCGTCGGACTCCGCGAGCAGGCTCTTGAGCTTGGTGACCTGCGACTTCTTGTCCGCGTTGACCACATAGATAGGGGCGAAGTCGTGCTCGACGTCGACCCCGAGGCGGCGCACCTCGCCGGTGTACTTGTCCGGGACCTCGGCGGCAGTGCCGGGCAGGTCGCGGATGTGCCCGACGCTGGCCTCGACGACGTAGCCGGGGCCGAGGTAGCCCTTGATCGTCTTCGCCTTGGCCGGCGACTCGACAATGACGAGTCGCTTGCCGTGCGCGGTCTCGCTGCTCGGGGACACCTTCGCTCTTCTCTCCCGGTCGTTTCCTGTGCTGGGCGGCGCACCGGCGAAGGAGACGTCCCGCCCGACCACCGCCGTCCGGAGCTGCCGCTGCGCGACGGCCCCACCAGCGGAGTGTGACCGTACCCTGGCCACCCTTGTCAAACGGACGGATCCCACTTTTTCACCGGCAAGGCCGACCGACGCCACTCGAACGGTAACCCGACGACGCTCGGTCGCGCCGCGCGGAGGGGTGGCGAGGGCCTGCCAGCGGCCGGATTCGGCCGATCAGGGGCCCCGAACGGCTGATGTCCGATCAGCCGGGAAACCGGCACTGCGGCGGGCCGGACGACGGGTCACATCACGGGCCACGGCGCGGGCCGGACAGCGCGGCGGAGTGGGGTCGTTGACGAGGTGCGGGCCGGGCCGACGCGCCCCGGTCCGTGAACCCGGTTCCTGAACTCGGTCCGTGAACCCGGTTGAACTCGGTTGAACTCGGTCCGTGGACTCAGTCCGTGAGGACGGACGCGATCAGGGTCAGGCCGACGGCGAGTGCACTCGTACCGAGCAGTGCCCAGAAGACGTCACTGGGCAGGGAGGGCCTGGTCTCGGAGGCCGCGAGGACCACCCGGCTCGGACGGCGCGCGTCGTAGGCGACCTGGACCACCGCCCCCGGGGCCAGTCCGGCCGGGCGGCGGAGCCTGGTGTGCCCGCGCGGCCGGGAGAGCACCGACTCGGCCTGGCCCAGGCCCGTCGCCCCGACGGTGGGCAGGGTGCAGTACGAGAGCAGCGGAGCCGTGTCGAGCTCACCGTACGGATCGCCGTAGAGCTCCCCGTACGGATCGCCGTCCACCACGACCCTGGCCGTGGCCGGAACACCGTGACGGCGCAGATGGTGGCGAAGGCGCAGTTCAAGGGCGCACCAGACGAGCAGCGCGCCGCCGAAGAGGATGAGGACGGACCCCGCTGTGGTCGCCGTCGGCGTCTCCATGAACGTCTCCTCCCGCGCCCTGCACGTCCCGCTGTCCGCCCGGCCACCGGAGCCGGTGCACCGGAGCGTGACAGCCCGTGGACAACCTGGGGATGCCGTTCGAAGTACGGTGGAGAACACCGGGGGGACAGGCCGGTGAACTGGCGCACGCGCCACGGACGGACCGCACCACAGCGCGGACCGCACCACCAGGCCTGCGCTACCAGGACTGCACGACCGACAACGGCCCAGGGCAGCCGCCCGGGGCTCGGGGGAACTTCGGGGGGACACAGTCATGTTCGTTCGCCGACCGCTGCTCAGCACCGCCGGACTCGCCGGTGCCGCACTGGCGCTGTCGCTGTCGCTGTCAGCCTGCGGGTCGCAACCGGCCACCGAGGCCGGGGCTTCGTCCGGCTCACCGGCGACGCCGTCCGGGCCCGTCGTCGCCTCGCCCGCCCCCGGTTCACCCTCCGGTTCGCCCTCCAGTGCGCCTGCCAGTCCGTCGCCGACGGCCTCGGCGTCCGCAGCGGGGGCGTCCTGCAATCCGGGCTTCGTCCGGCCCGGTTACAAACTGATCCACGCGGTGTCGGGCGTTCTGCAGCCCGAGGAGCAGCTGCGGGCCTCGGCCGCCGCCCTCGACTGCGGCCCGAAGGGTGCCACGTTCTCCGCGAGCGGCCCGGCGGTCCGCTACTCGATGACCACCGAGGTCAGCGCCGAACTGCTCGTTCCGGGCAGGACCGGCGGCACGACGGTGCCGATCTCCCGGCTGATCGACCACGTCAACGACTGCACCCAAGTGGGCGCGGTCGCTGAGCCGTTCAGCTGCCACGGCAACTACTTCCTCATCAAGGTGGACTCCGGCGGGCAGATCGTCGAGATCTCGGAGGCCGGCTGATCCGGCTCCGCCCCGGTAGCGCGACCGGGTGACGCGACCCGACCCCGACCACACAGGGCAACCGGGCCGTCGCGGCTCCGAAACAGCGGCAACCCCGCGCCGGTCGGCCACGTGGAGACCACGTGGAGAGAGGTACGGACGCCACACCTCGGCCGGTCGCACCAACTGGCCGGACGCCCAGGGGGATTCAGAATGTCAGCTCAGCGCCCACTGGCGGCCGCAGCACTGCTCGCCACCACCGCCCTCACCCTCACCGCCTGCGGCAGCGACGGCAAGCAGGCCGCCACCGCCGGATCCGCCTCCAACGCCGCCTCCGCCGCTTCGGCGGCGACGCCCGGTCGACCAGCCGTACTCCTGCTTCGGCGGCAACTACGACATCACCGTGGACGGCTCCGGCCGCATCACCCACGTCACGGAGCTCTACCACCCGCGACCGGGCGGGCCACCGCACCCGGGTCGGCCCCCACGGACGGGTCGCCCCCACACAGGGGCCGACCCGTCCGGCCGGCCAAGGGGCCGGTCAGCGAACCGGGTTGATGAAGCCCTGCTCGGTCAGCAGCCGCAGCGACTCCGGCACCCGGTCACGCAGCAGCACCTGGTCCTCGCCGAGCAGGTGCGCGATGGCGTCGACGATCTCGCCGGCCGTGAGCGTACCGTCACAGACTCCGACGAAGCCCGCACCGACCGTGTCCACCTTGGTCGCCCGGCGCATGCCGCGGTTGTGACGGAGGATCACATGCTCAGGGTCCTCCGCGCCGGGCGGGCCGACCTGCTCCTGGACCACCTCGTCGGCCAGCACGTAGCGCGCGGCCAGCAGGGCCGCGTCGTCGTGCGTCCGCAGGAAGTCCTGGCGCTCGAACCAGCTCTCGATGTGGGGGCCGAGCGGCTGCTCCACCGGGTGCGGCCACTCCTCGACCCGTACGGTCGGCCGGTCCGCGCCGCCCGCCCGCAGGGTGATCCAGCCGAAGCCGATGCCCTCCACGCCCTCGGCCTCGAAGGCGTCCAGCCACTCGTTGTATCGGGTCTGGTAGTCGGAGCCGGGGCCACGGTGGTCGCCGCCGTCCCGCAGCCACAACTCGGCGTACTGGGCCGCGTCCTGGACCTCGCGCTGCACGACCCAGGCATCCAGCCCGGTACCGGCCACCCAGCCCGCCAGACGGTCGTGCCAGTCCTCGCCCTTGACGTGCTGCCAGTTGGCCAGCAGGTGGCAGTACCCGCCCGGCTCCAGGTGTGCGGCCGCGCCCCGGACCAGGCTGCGGCAGAGGTCGTCACCGGCCATCCCGCCGTCACGGTAGACGAAGCGGCTGCCGGGCGAGATCACGAACGGCGGGTTGGAGACGATCAGGTCGAACTTCCGCGGGCCGGACTGCCCGTGGGTCACCGGCTCGAAGAGGCTGCCCTCGGCCACCTCGACGTTCTCGAAGCCGGAGAGGGCCAGGGTCAGACGGGTGAAGTGCAGGGCCCGCGGGTTCAGGTCGGTGGCGGTGACCCGCTGCGCGTGCCGGGCGGCGTGCAGCGACTGCACGCCGGAACCCGAACCGAGGTCGAGCGCGGTACGGACCGGCCGCCGCACGGCGAGGTTGGCGAGCGTGGTGGAGGCGCCGCCCACGCCGAGCACGAGGTCCTTCCGGGCCACGCCCTGCGCGGTCTCCCCCGAGCCGATGCCACCGGCGCCGCCGACCGCGCACCCCAGGTCGGAGACCACCCAGGCGTCCGCACTCGGCAGGCCCTCCACCTCGTTGGCGTACGGGCGGACATCCACGGTGGCCCGTACGGTCTCGCCGTCCCGGGCCAGCCAACCGTCCGCCAGGCAGTCCTCGACCGGCAACGCCGCCGCGGCAGCCGCGTACGGGACCGGCTGCTGGAGCAGGAAGAGCCGCACCAACGTCTCCAGCGGGCTCCCGCCACGGGTCGCCCGCAGTGCGGGTACCGCCTCGCTGCGGGCCAGGGCTGCGTAGCCGGTCGGCCCGAGCAGGTCGAGGCAGCCGTCGGCGGTGTACGAGGCGGCGAGCAGCGCCTCACGGAGCTTCGCGAGGCGGCTGGGGTCAAGAACGGGGCTACTGGTCACCGGCCCATTGTCCCCCGTCCCCCGTCACCACCCACCTCGCGGCACAGCCCCCACCCGCCGAGCGGAGCGTTTCCGGGCGGCTCGACCTCCGAGCGGCTCGACCTCCGAGCGGTACGGCAGCCGAGCCGGCGGGTCGGCGGGCTGGCGGGCTTCGGGACGGCCCGGTTGCCGGTCGACCCGGTTGCCGAAGGGCCCGGCTACCGGACGGCTCAGCTGCGGGGCGGCTCAGTTACCGGACGGCTCAGCTGCCCGGCGGCTCAGTTACCGGACGAGGAGGCCGACGGTGAAGCGGAGGCCGAGGCGGAGTCCGAAGCACCGCCCGAGGGAGCCGCACTGGACTCGGCGGCCGACGGGGAGGCGGACGGCGAGGCCGACGATGCTCCGCTCCGGGCCGAAGAACTGGCACCGACGCTGCCAGTGACGGACCCGGTGGGCGCGCCTGCCGTAGCACCCGCCGCACCGCCCGCCGCCGCTCCCGCACCGGGCTTGGCCTTGCAGCCGGACTGCTTGCTGATCGCCGCCCCGAGATCACCGGCCTGGATGTTCTTCAGCGCGGACGTGGACTGCTGGGCCAACCGCTGGACCTGGTCGCCGACGCTCCTGAGACCGTCCGCGAACCGGGCCTGGTCGTCGTTGGGTAGTGCGTTCAGCTTCTTCTGGACGTCGAGGTAGCCCTGGGTCGCCTGCTTGAGCTCGTCCACGGCGCCCTGCTGCAGCTTCGCGCCGTCGCTCACCTTCGGTGCACCCGCCTTGTCGATCGCGTCGGCCAACTGCTGGTTCGCGGTCGCGAGCACGGCGAGGTCGGCCGACAGCCGCTTCTGGAGGTCCACCGGGGCCTCTCCCGGCTTCACCCTGCCGGTGTCGGCGAGGGCGTCGCTGGACTTGCCTATCGGGCTCTGAGCGCTGTCACAGACGCTCTTAGCCCAGTTGTCGAGCGCAGCGCTGTCGTTGCCACCGCACCCGACGGCACCGAACGCCAGCAGCGCACCGAGCGCGGACACGGTCAACAGTCGCTTCTTCACCGGGAGGCCCTTTCGGTGTCGGTCATCGACCTGCGAACCTACACGGCCGTCCGTCGGGCCCGCAGGCGCCCGGCTCCCCTGCGGCCCGGCCCTCCCCGCGCCACCTCGGCCCCGCCACCGGCCGAGGGGGCCGGTACGCGGATCGCAGGAGGCCCGGCCCTCGAGCCGGGGACGGCCGACCTGCGGGTTCGGATCGGGCCCGGCCGCAGAAGTGCCTCCGGTCAGGCTCGCTCGGCCCGGATCGGATCTCCGTTGCGGACGGTGCGCAGCACCCGCGGGTCGCCGGCCAGCTCACCGAGGATGTTGCAGGCACTGGCCAGTCGGCATTCGTCCCCGTACGAGACCGGCGTGGGCCCGTACGGCAGCGCCAGGCTGTCGCCGTCCGTCCAGAAGGCGACCGTGCCGGGCTCCACGACCTGCCTGGCGTCGTCCTCCCGGGGCACGCTGACCGGGCGTCCCGAAGTAGACCTCCTCGCCCCACGTACCGGCCGAGGCTGCGATCGGCAGCGCCTCCCAGAGCGCCGTCGAGGTGGGCGTCGACCGCAGCGTCGCCATCGCTTGCCCGGCCGGCCACAGAATGCGTATCCGCATGGGGGTGTCCCTTGTCTCGAACCGTACCGATCGCGCCCGAGAGCAGGGAACAGCCAACTTCAACAACTTGTCAATCATCGCCCGCGCAGCCGGAAGCCGCAGACCACCGGCGCGGTGTACGTCGGCAGGCCGCAGCAGCGGGTCAGCCCCGCTCGATCCGATCCGGTTCAGTCCGGCTCGGATTCAGTCCGGCTCGGATTCAGTCCGGCTCGGATTCAGTCCGGCTCGGATTCAGTCCGGCTCGGGTTCGGAGCGGCGGGGCTCAGTCGTCCGCGGACGGGTCGGCCACCGGCCAGCTCATGCGGATCAGACCGCCTTCGGCGCCATTGGTCACCTCGACGTCCTCGACCAGTCCGGTGATCACCGCGAGGCCGAGCGCGTCCTCCTCCGCATCGGAGTCCTCGCCCCGATCGGCGGAGGGCACACCGGCCGGACCGGCCTCGTCCTCCACCTCGATGAAGAAACGCTTCTCCTGGTCGATCAGAGCGACCCGCACCGCACCGTCGATACCGCCGCGGCGGTGCAGCCCGACCGCACGCGAGCAGGCCTCGCCCACCGCGAGTCGCACCTCGTCGAGCACCGACTCGTCGACACCTACGCGTCTCGCCACTGCCGCAGCCACCAGCCGGGCCGTACGCACGTGCTCGGGAAGCGCACTGAATCGAAGTTCGACGGTTGCCATCTCTCCCCCTCCGGGGTTACTTCCCAACACCTCACCACGGGCGCCGCCGGTCACGGCGACGCCGGGTCCGTTCCGGCGCCCCACAGGCCGACGAGGCGCGGTCGCCCCGTCGGTCTGCTCACGCCGGCGTGTTGAAAGTGGATCAGTCGGTCGCCGAGACCGCTTCTTCGACCGAGTTGTGGATCGGGAAGACCTTGGTCAGGCCAGTGATCCGGAAGATCTTGAGAATGCGCTCCTGGTTGCACACCAGACGCAGCGAACCCTCGTGCGCCCGGACCCGCTTCAGGCCACCGACGAGGACACCCAGACCGGTCGAATCGAGGAAATCCACGCCCTCCATGTCGACGATCAGGTGGTAGTTACCGTCGTTGACGAGCTCGACCAGCTGCTCGCGCAGCTTGGGGGCGGTGTACACATCGATCTCGCCACCGACCTCGACAACCGTGCGGTCGCCGATCGTGTGGGTCGACAGGGACAGGTCCACGGAACCTCCAGCACCTTGCCTTGCTACGTCATTGCGACCTCGGCCGGTCGGCCGCCGTCGCTTTGGTCGCAGGCCGGGCGCGCTGCCACGGCAAATCGCACCTCGGCGTTGCGGCCCTCGGCCATGCGGCCGTCACGGCTTCATTCAACCACTTGCAACCATGCCCGCACGATGGCTTGGAGCGATTCTCCGTCACGCCAGTGACACACTGGGTCCTCATGCCACCCCACCACCGCCCGCCCGAGGCCCTGTTGGCCGCCCTGGCCAAGGGTCGGTCCCGCTCGGACCGCCTCACCCATACGGAGCATCTACCGGCCCGTCAGGCGCGCTTCTCGCCATGGCCGGACGGCATTCGACCGGAGATCGTGGCGTCGGCGCAGGCCCTGGGGGTCGACCTGCCCTGGGCCCACCAGGCCGAGGCAATGAATCTGGCCAAAAACGGCCAAACCATGGTTATTGCCACAGGGACTGCCTCGGGCAAGTCGCTCGGCTACCTGGCGCCGCTGCTCAGCGACCTGCTGGACGGCACCGAAGCCCCGAACGGGCGCGGCGCGACCGCGCTCTACCTGGCCCCGACCAAGGCACTGGCCGCCGACCAGCGCCGACGCGCCGCCGAACTCGTCCCGGACCGGGTCCGCCCGGCCCTCTACGACGGCGACACGCCGCCCGAGGAACGCGAGTGGGTCCGCCAGTACGCCTCGTACGTGCTCACCAACCCGGACATGCTGCACCGCGGCATCCTCCCCGGCCACGCGCGCTGGTCCTCCTTCCTCAAAGCGCTGAAGTACGTCGTGGTCGACGAGTGCCACAGCTACCGCGGTGTCTTCGGCTCGCACGTCGCCCAGGTGCTGCGCCGACTGCGCCGGCTCTGTGCCCGGTACGGCTCCGAACCGGTCTTCCTGCTCGCGTCGGCCACCACCGCCGACCCTGCGGCCACCGCTGAACGGCTCACCGGCCTCCCGGCCGTCGCGGTGACGGAGGACGCCTCGCCACGCGGCCCGCTGGTCTTCGCCCTCTGGGAGCCTCCTCTCACCGAGATCGTCGGCGAGCACGGCGCCCCCGTACGCCGTACCGCCACCGCCGAAGCCGGCTACCTGCTCACCGACCTGGTCGGGGCCGGAACACGGACGGTGGTCTTCGTCCGCTCACGCCGCGCCGCCGAACTCGTGGCCCTGCAGGCGCAGGACCAGCTCGGCTCACCGCTCGCCGCCCGCGTCGCCGCGTACCGGGGCGGCTACCTCGCCGAGGAACGCCGGGCCCTGGAGCGTGACCTGTACTCCGGGCGGCTTCTCGGCCTCGCCTCGACCTCCGCCCTCGAGCTCGGCGTGGACGTCTCGGGCCTGGACGCCGTTCTGATGGCCGGCTACCCGGGGACCCGAGCCTCGCTCTGGCAGCAGGCCGGTCGGGCCGGACGGGAGGGCCAGGGCGCGTTCGCCATGCTGATCGCCCGGGACGACCCCCTGGACACCTACCTCGTGCACCACCCGGAGGCGCTGTTCGCCAACCCCGTCGAAGCCACCGTGCTCGACCCGGACAACCCCCACATCCTCGCGCCCCACCTCTGCGCGGCCGCCGCCGAACTCCCGCTCGGCGAAAGCGACCTCGCCCTGTTCGGCCCCTCCACCGCCCAGCTGCTCCCGGTGCTGGAGCAGCGCGGGCTGCTGCGGCGGCGCGGCGACAACGCCTGGTACTGGACCCGGCGTGAGCGCGCCGCGGACGCCGTGGACCTGCGGGGCAGCGGCGGCAGCCCGGTGCAGATCGTCGAAGGCTCCACCGGCCGGCTGCTCGGCACCGTGGACGCGGCCGCCGCCCACACCACCGTGCACACCGGCGCGGTCCACCTGCACCAGGGCCGTACGTACCTGGTGCAGGACCTCGACCTCGAAACCTCCGTCGCCGTGGTCGAACGGGCCGACCCGCCCTACACGACGGCTGCCCGGGACATCACCTCCATCTCCGTCCTCGGCACCGACACCAGCGTGGAGTGGGGCGAGGCGCGGCTCTGTTTCGGCTCGGTCGAGGTGGTCAACCAGGTGGTGGGATACCTGCGCAAGCGCATCTCCACCGGCGAGATCCTCGGCGAGAGCAAACTCGACCTGCCACCGAGGACACTGCGCACCCGGGCCGTCTGGTGGACCGTCACGGAGGACCAACTACTCGACGCCGAGATCCCGTTCGACCAGCTCCCGGGTGCCGCGCACGCGGCCGAGCACGCCGCGATCGGCCTGCTCCCGCTCTTCGCCACCTGCGACCGCTGGGACATCGGCGGCGTCTCCGTGCCGCTCCACCCCGACACCCAACTGCCGACGGTCTTCGTGTACGACGGGCACTCCGGTGGCGCCGGCTTCGCCGAACGCGGTTTCCACCGGGCTGAGCCGTGGCTCACGGCGACCCGGGACGCGATCGCGGCGTGCGAGTGCGAACGTGGCTGCCCGTCGTGCGTGCAGTCCCCGAAGTGCGGGAACGGCAACGAGCCGCTCGACAAGGCGGCAGCCGTACGGCTGCTGGACATCCTGCTGGCCGGAGCTCCGGGACTACCTGAGGCGACCGGCGGTGGGGCCTGACCGGTCACGGCCGGGTGCTCCCGGGCCGACCCTGCTGCGGGCTCCGGACCGTCGGCCTCCCAGGACCAGACCGGTCCGGCCCTGGCCCGTCCCTGGGCCGGGCCGATCGGGAACGGCACCGCCCCTCGGGGGACTTCCACCTCGACCGTCACCGCCACGGCGTCCGCGTCCGGATCCACCGAGCAGGAGACCAGCGCTGCCCGGTGGGCGTCCGCGATCCGGGCGGCCCAACCGCAGCCGCCGTCCGGGTCCAGCAGCAGTCGGTCGGCGGCTGCGAGTGCGGCGAGATCAGCGGCGGACTCCGCTCGGTGCCGCGCGGCCACGACCGATCCGACGGCCAGGCTCGCCGCGAACACCACGCAGCCGAGCATCGCCAGCGCAACCAGCCACACGGTGGCCGAGCCCTCGTCGGGCGCAGCCCCTCGCGGGGTGGAGTCCGGTGCGGAGCGCGGGGTGGAGTCCGGTGGGGAATCCGGTCTGGGGTGCGCTGCGGTGAGGCCGGCCGACGGGGTCTCGACGGCTCCGGTCCCGACCGATCGAACTGCGATCACTCCGGACACGGGCACGGGCAGGGGTGGGGGCAGGGGCACAGGCAGGGTCACGGTCAGCCCACCCTCATCGAAGCCGGCCGTATCGAGGCTGGTCGCGTCGCGCCCGGTTGCATCGAGACCGCAAGGAGCGCGAGGAACATCGGTCTCCGGGGCCCGGATCGTCATCGCTCACCGCCTTCCACCACACCGATGACGTCCTCGCGTGCCGCCACCGCAGAGGCCCTCAAGCGGGCTGTCAGAGCCGAGGCGAGGTGCCCCGGCCCCGGGCAGGGTGCATCGACCGCCACCCGCACCGTCTCGCTGTCCCGGGAGATCTGGACGGCCGCCCCGCTGGGTGCCGCCGCCCGTGCCACCTCAGCGGCGTTCACGTCGCCCCGGGCCGCCGCCCTCGCCCCGATCCGCGCGGCATCCACACAGCGGATCTGGGCAGCGGCCGCCACGACCCCCCACATCAGCATCGCTGCGAGGAGGACCAGGGCCGGCAGCGCGACCGCCGTCTCGGCCGTCACGAAGCCGCCGTCCCCGGTGCTCCTCCCCGTGTGCTGCCGCGAAGCGCACGGGGAGGAGCACCGGCATCCTGGCCGCTTCGGACTGCACTGCCCGAACAGCCGGGGAGGTCGGGGCGGATCAGACGACATGGAGTGCCCGCGTGAGCAGCTCGTTGAACGCGTCGGTGACCGTCCCGCTGGTCACCACCTTGTAGAGGGCCGCAGCGATTGCGCACGCGGCCACGGTGCCGACGGCGTACTCGGCCGTCGTCATCCCCGCATCGCCCTGCACGCCCCGCAGCCTTCTCAGCCGCGCGGAGAGCCACTTTCCGGCCCTCCGGAGGAGCTGAGCGGGGCGGGCGGGACCTCGGCCCACTGCGATCGCGACGGGAACGGTCATGGCAGATCTCCTTCGACTCGGTCCAAGCGCTCGACTTCACGAACTGGATGAATCCCACGAATCGTCAGATTCGTTTGCTGAAGAGCGACGTCAGCCCGACCACCACGGGCACCACCCCGATCAGGACGAAGGCGGGGAGGAAACAGACGCCGAGCGGAGCGGTGGCGAGCACCCCCGCGCGGCGAACGCGGGCGTGGGCAGCCCGGCCGACCGCCGCCCGCTCGGTCTGGGCCAGTCCGATCAGGGGCGCGGCAGGCGGCGAGCCGCTGACACTCGTCCGTACCAGGCAGCGCGCCAGCGGAGCGAGCGTCGGGCACTCCGCGCCGAGCCTCTCCCAGCAGACCTCCGGCGGCGCCCCGAGCGACAACTCGGCCGCCACACCGGCCAGCCGGTCACTCATCGGCGGACTCACGCTCATCGCGACGGCCGCGGCAGCCTGGGCCGGCGACGAGCAGGACCCGAGGCAGGCGGCCAGCAGCTCGGCCGTCAGCGGCAGTTGCCGGGTCAACCGGTCCTGTTCCAGTGCGGCCTGCCGAGCAGCCGGAGAACGCACGCGAGGCAGCCAGCGCTTCGCGGCGAGTGCGATCACGACTCCGGCCGACAGCCCGACCGGACCGCCGATGACAGCTACCGCACCGGCCCCCGTCACGATCGGCACCGTCCAGTCGGCACCCACCAGGTCGGTCATCCGGTCTCGCCAGCCTCGCGACCGCAGGCGGTGGCCGTCCCCGTGGGTGTCGTGCCCGGACCGTAGGCCGCGGCTTCTCCAGGACAGCCGTCCCTTCCGGACATCCCACCCGGGAGTGCGGACATCCCACCGACCATCCAGTCGACCGTCCCACTGACCGCCCCGCCGGTCGGCCCAGGAACCGCCCCACCGGCCGAGCCTGCGCCGAACAGCTCGCCGCCGACCTGCCACCACTGCCTCCCCGGCGGCCGCCACCACCGCCACGGGCAGGGCGAACGACAGCATCGGAACTCCGACGCTCACCACGCCACCTCCGCCCTGCCGCTGCGCACTCTGGAGATCCCGCACTCAACCGCTCGCCCCGGCAGGCCCGTTGCTCCCCGTCGACCCCCTGCGCCCGGTCTCGCCGGGCTACGCCGATCAGCAGCCGCCCCCGCCGCCAACTGCCGCCCGGACGGCTCCGCCCCGCTTGTCGGCCCCCCTCGGCCCGGCAAGCCTTCGGCGGCCTCCGCCGCACGCACGATCCGCGCAGTCCACACCAGCCCTGCCGCCTCCAGCAGCGCCCCCACCGCCAGGCAGCCCAGGCCGACGGGTGTGTGCAGCAGTACCTGCACGGGCTTCGCCCCGAGTGCGGCGCCCAGCAGCAGGCCGACCAGCGGCAGGGCGGCGAGTACGGCAACGGTCGTCCTCGGCCCGGCCAATTCCCCGGCGATCTCCTCGGTCAGCGCTCGCTCCGCCCTCAGCGCATCGGCGAGTTGGTCCAGTCCGGCGGCCAGGCCGGTGCCACCCTCCGCGGTCACCTCCCAGCACGCCGCAACGGCAGCCGCGCCCTGCCCGCCGGGAAGATCCGCCACGGATCTCAGCGCGGCCGGGATGTCGGCGCCGTACCGCCCGGCGGCCAACCGGGCGGTGGCCTCGGCCCCCAGGCCGGCCCGCAGGGACCCCGTGCGCGCGGTCACCGAGCCCAGGGCCTGGTCCGCCGTCGCGCCCGCGCGCAGCTCCGCCGCGAGGCCGACGCAGAGCTCGATCACCGCCGTCGCCCGCCTGCGTGCCGCTCTCGCGCCGCGACGGCGCTGGCGCCATCGCCGCAGCGGCACCACACCGATGGCCGCCACCACCAGTGGCACCGGGGACCCTGTCGCCTGCCCGAGCGCCAACCCGACCGGGAGGAGCAGGAGTTCCGGCACCAACCGGCGCAGCCGACCTGACTGCGCCCAGGCTCGGAGACGGTCCAGCAAGCCTCCTCGGTCCTCTCCCACCACGGGGCCGAAGAGTCCCCGGGCCCGCTCGGCTGCCCGCGCCCTCCGGTGGAGAGCCCACCGGAGCCCGGTTGCCGCACCGAGCAGTCCGGCTGCCCATAGCGCCTGTTCCTCGGTCATCGCGACCCCTGCCCCACCGGCCTCTGCCGCGACAACCCCTGCCTCGCGGACTGCAGCAACCACCAGGCGCCGAGCGCGGTACCGCACAACAGCAGCGTCCAGAGGGCCTCGACCTGACGCGCGCTCATCGGATGCTCCCCGGCAGCTCCACCCCTCGGGCCGCACAGCGCTGCCGCAATCGCTCCCAACCGGGGCCTGGCCCACAGCTGCCGTCAGCCGCGAAGGTGACCGCCGGGGTGGTCGTCGCGAGCCCGCGCTCGTCGCTCGTGAGCATGTGGATCTCGGCGACCCTGCGCAGCCCTGTGCCCGGATCACGGACAAGGTGGACGATGACGTCGAGGGCCGCCCGCAGTTGGCTGTGCAGGGAGAGCCGGTCCAGTCCGGCGAGCGAACCGAGCGCCTCCAGTCTGGCCGGGACGTCGGCTGCGGTGTTGGCGTGGAGCGTCCCGCTGCCGCCCGCGTGACCGCCCTAACCGTGCAGGAAGTCGATGCGCGCTAGGGGGAACGAGAGAGGGGGCCCCATGCCAACCGTGATCATCTACGACCGCCTGTCCCGCCTGTTCGCCGACGAGGCACCTGACCACCGCATCACCGCGTGCAAAGCGTATGCGGCACAGCGAGGTTGGGAAGTGATCCACGTTGCCAGCGACACCAACGTCTCCGGTGCCACGAAGCTAGAGGATCGCCCCGGTATGCGCGAGGTACTTGCCTGGCTGCCGCGCGCTGACTACGTGCTCGCCGCGAAGCTCGACCGGTACGCCCGGAGTGTCCTGGAGTTCCAGCGCTTGTTGAAGGCGGCGGAATCCACCCGGACGACCGTCGTCACCGCCGATGGCGTGGTGTCGCCGGAGAACGCCTCGATCATCATCAACGTGCTTGCCGCGTTCGCCGAGTACGAGCGAGACATGATCACGTCCCGTATCCAGGACTCAAAGAAGCACTTTCGGGCTCGCGGCAACCATCTGGGCGGTCTCGCACCGTACGGCTACGCAGTCGATGGGCCAGTGAACAACAAGCGTTGGGCCATCGACGAGACCGCTGCCGCCAACGTTCGCGAGTGCGCCGACCGGCTTATCAACCACGGGGCGTCGTTGACTGGCCTTGCCCGTGAGCTGAACGAACGCGGAGTGCTGCCCCCGGCGGACCATGCACGGCAGCGGGACGGCCGCAAGGTGCGGGGTGGTCGCTGGCACACGTCAACCCTCCGCGATGTGCTGTACACCCCTGCGGTTCGTGGATGGCTGATTCAGGCCGTACCGGGCTCCAAGCGGGGTGCACTGACCAATCAGCCGGTCCTGGATGCGGAGGGACAACCCCTGTCTGCTGGCCCCGCCATCCTGGACGGCGCGACGTGGTCTGCCGTACGCGCTGTCATCGACGGGAAGGCCAAGGGACGTGGCGTGGAGCGCAGCGGGAAGGCGCTCCTCTTGCACGTGGCGCGCTGCTCCGAGTGCAACGGCCCGATGTATCGCCAGCGCCGCCAGGTACGCGGAAAGGACTACAGCACGTACGTGTGTCGCGAAGGTGTGGGCAGACTGGGCATCCACCGGCCGAACGTAGTAGTTGCCGCGCCGGTTGAAGACATGGTGACCGCCGACTACCTCAAGCGGTTCGGCCGGTTGAACCTGATGCGCTGGGCTGAGCCGGACGGCAGTGCGGTTCTTCAACTCGCCGAAGTGAGCACGCAGATTGAGCGGCTGGCCGGAAACCTGGTGAACCTTGACCCCAACGGAGCGGCAGCGCGGATCGTCATCCCGCAACTGAACGCGCTTGAGCACCGAGCTGCCGAACTGCGCGCAGAGGCCGAGCACGCCGAAGGGCGCTGGGTGGATGCTGGCAGGACCATCGCTGACGAGTGGAACCGGCGAGACGACGAGGGGCGGCGGGCCTTGCTCGCTGACCTGGGCGCACGGGCGGTGATATCGCCTCCGGTACCGGGAGCACCCAAGCGGTTCACCCCGACTCGCGTGTCAGTCAGCTTCGACGGCCCAGCGTGGTGGCGTGAGGTTGATCCCGACGTAGCCGCACTGCAAGCCATCGCGCTCGAAGAGAGTGGCGCTCTCGACTAGCCGAGCGAGCCCCTGAGTGCCCCTCTGGCGCCCGTTCAGCCCCTGTCTGGCCCCTCGGCCCGGCGGGGGCTTCTTCGTGCCCGTAGACGGCCGTACAGAGCCGCTGGCGGGGACTGCCCGGCGCAGCGCTGACGCCCGCCAGTGAACAGACGCGATGAGCAGCGCGGGAAACTCCTGGAAATCTGACTCAGCCATGTAGATATGTAGTTTGGACCCTTGTTCTCGTAATGCATATAGAACTCTATAGGGAAACCGGAAACACACTCCCAACCTACATATCTACATCGGCCCCGCGCCCGCCCAGTCGCCGGGAATCCATTGCTCTCTAGTAGAAAATGAGAATAGGTCGCGCCCCTCGCGCAGCGCTCTGCTCTCTCTGCGCTCGGCGGCGCGCCCTTTGATCTTGGCCCTCGTGAACCCCGAATGCATGCCGCCCATAGGCATTCCGGGTTCGCGGGGGCCTTTTTGTTTTAGGAGCTGAGATGGCCCCCACACTCACGGAACTGCGTTCATCCGCTGGCGTCGAATACGCAGCCCTCCGCGCGCCTATGGATAGCCGCGCCCAGGGCGCCGGAGCGTCGCCAGAAATGCGAAAGCTTGTACTAGACATTCTCGCCGCCGAGTCGCGCGGTGATCTCGCAGCAGCGGAAGATGCCTTCGCGCTTATCCGGGATATTCCGGAAGCCGTTGAAGCGGTCCGGCGTCGCCTTCCGCGCAATGGCGAGCACCTTGCCGACGAGATCGGTGGTTGCGAGTGAGTAAGCGCCAGATGGTCAGCGACCTCCGGCAGAGGCGCAAGCCCTATACCGCACAGCTTCAGGACCTCGTAGAGCGCGCCAAGGCGGAAAACAGAAATCTGACGCAAGCGGAATCTGCGGACTTTGATACGGCCGAAGCCCAGATTCGAGAAATCGACGAGCGAATTGACGAGCTCGCAGAGCAGATCGAGGCCGACGCTGCCGCCGCGCCAATGCAGCGCAAGTACGCACCCACCAGCACGAAGGGCACCAGCATGGAAAACCGTACCAGCATGCCGGGCTATAGCCGAATTCAGGTCACGCGCAGCGAGGAAGTGTACCGGCCCGATAATGGCACTTCCTATTTCAAGGATTTGTATCTGGCCCGCGAGCTGGGCGACCGCGATGCCGCTGGCCGGCTTCATCGAAATCAGAAGCTTCAGGCGGAGACTCGCGCTATTTCCGGAAATGTGGCCGGTGCGGGCGGTGAGTTCGTCCCGCCGAAGTGGCTTGAGGAGCAGTTCATTCAGTACGCGCGTCCGGGTCGCGTGACCGTTGATCGCTGCAATCTCGAACCCCTGCCCGCTGGAACCGATCAGCTAATTCTGCCCAAGATCAATACAGGTACCGCTACGGCTATCCAGACCACGCAGAATAGCGCGGTGCAGAATACCGATCTGACGACTACTTCGGTTTCGTCGTCGGTCGCGACCATCGCGGGCGCGCAGACGCTGAGTCTTCAGCTCATTGAGCAGAGCCCGCTGTCCATGGATTCGGTCGTACTCGGCGACCTTGCCGCCGACTATGCCATGAGGTTTGACCTTCAGGTCCTCGCCGGTACCGGCACCAATGGTCAGCTGACCGGAATTCTCACCCAGGCGGGTACCAACGCAATTACGTTTACGTCGGCCTCACCGACTCTCGGTCTTCTTTACAGCAAGATCGCCGGGGCAATTCAGGCGGTTCACACTAGTCGCTTCCTGCCGCCGGACACCATCATCATGCACCCGCGTCGCTGGGCCTGGTGTGTATCGCAGCTGGACGCGCAGAACCGTCCGCTAGTCGTTCCGGTGGCCGGTGGCCCGTTCAACGCCGCTGGTGTTTCCGGTGATGTGCGGGCGCAGGGTTACGTCGGAGAACTCCAGGGCTTGCCCGTCTTTGTTGACGCAAATGTGCCGACGAATCTCGGTGCGGGTAGCAATGAAGACCGCATTATTGTCGCCCGCATGGCTGACCTCTGGGCCTGGGAGTCAAATATCCGGGCTGAGGCGTTCCAGCAAACTTATGCCCAGAATATGAGTGTCCTGGTGCGACTCTACAATTACGTGTCTTTCCAGCCTGCGCGGTTCCCGCAGTCCATTTCGGTCATTTCTGGCACCGGCCTTACCACTCCGTCGTTCTAACTCTGCCGCTTGCCGCCCGTCATGGCCATGTGCTGTGGCGGGCGCCTTTCCTTTCCGTCCCTCTCGGCGCGCGACGCTTACTTAGTGTGACTCCCAAGGCGGACAGTAGGGGGTACCGGGGGCGGGTCAATCTATAGCCGCTCACGCTAGGGGGACCCGGCCCCCAGGAAACGCGCATGAACTAACTCCGTGAAACGCACGAAACGAGGAAAGGAGGGTTTCTGTGGACTTCTCAGAGCAGCTTTCGTCGCTCAGTGTTACTGCTCTCGACCTGTGGAAATCGGTAAACGCTGACTACGAGCTGACTCCGCAGGAACGGCGCCTTTTGCTGGAGATCTGCCGCACCTCGGACACACTAGACGCGCTTGATGCCGACGTGCAGCGCAACGGCGTGATGCGGGCAAACAAGGTTAATCCCGCTGTGGTCGAATTGCGGCAAACCCGCATTGCTTTTGCTCGCCTAAACGCCGCTCTCGCGCTGCCGGACCTTGAAGAGGACGACGACGCCCCGCCGAAATACCAGCGCCTCGGCACCCGGGGACCGTACAAGCTCGTGAAAGGCGGCTAAGCATGGCTAAGGCCAAGCGAAAGACCGAGAATACCGCCGCTCTGTTCCGGCGGACCGAAAGCCAGTGGGAGCGAATCCTAGGTCACGACCGTGGGGCCGCATTTTTTGCCGCGCTACCCGCTGCGGGGATCGGGACGCTCGTGGGACACGGTGTGGCGACCCCCGCAGAACTCGACGTGATCCGCGCGGTAGCCGCTGGCAGCGCTGAACATGAGCTTCTGACCGCTGAACACGCCGCGCGCATCCTCGCCGACATGCCCGCCGACTGATCAACGGCAACCCCTGTTTGGCTAGGTTGAGTTGGGAATCTCGACCCTGCGGCCGGCCGAGGCTAACTGCTCGCTCACGCAGGCAAGTTGGCCATCCACGCTGTCAGCGCGTGTGGTCAACTCGACTTAGCTCATGGACCCGTGGCGGTTCGCTACCCGCCCGCAGCACAAGCTCCCTGTACCGTCCGTCATGGTCGGCGCAGGGGGCTTTCTTGCATCCCCTTCAGCTGGCCTTCGGTGGCTCTATTTCGAGTCGCATCCCCTCGTAGACTTCTCGCAGGTCCCTGGCATCCGAAATCCTCCGTGTCTCGACTGCGCGAACGACTTCGAGCGCCCGCCAGTGATTAGAGGGTGCCACTCGGCCGGAAAGCATGGCGAGCTGGGCAGCGTTACATGCTTCGTCCAACCTATCTGTGGCTACGAGCGACAGAGCAAGGTCGATATTTGCCGAGGCGACCCGACGCGGCCATTTCGAGATATCGTCCGGCGGCGCTAGCCGTGCAATTACTTCTCGGGCATACGTCTCAGCTGCGGGATCTCCCAGCCACGCGAGTGTTGTAGCTGTATAAGCGACGGATTTCGCAGGATCGTACTGAAAGTGATGCTCTGGCTGGTTAGGCAGGCCAGCCGTCGAGGAAAGGGAATGAACCCTACTTATTGCGGCGTACGTCTCAAGAGAATTACCTAGCCGCGCGAATGCTCGACCTTGTTGCGCTGTGGCCTGGATCTCGACAGAACTTCCCTTTGGGGCGATTTGCAGAGCAGCCTTGCTCAATTCCACAGCTTTGGAATATTCGCCGTCCGTCAGCACACGCCAGGCGTCTGTTTCGTAGCACCAAGCTTGAATTTCTGGGTAGTCGGCGTGCTGAGCCAGCGTCATTGCCGTTCGCAGTCTCGCCGTTGCCGCGTCCTGCTGGTTGAGGTCGATATGAAGAGTCGCACCCAGCAGGGAGAACCATCCGCCTATGACGAGTAGTTGCCGGTGCTCTGCAAGCGTCTTCTTCGCGTCCATGAGGCGACCGACGTATCCGGAGTATTTCCGTACCTGCCCCAGCAGCTCATGCGGAGGAACAGTCGGGTACTTGGTTGCCAGCTCATCAAACGCTAGCTCTAGATGCGAAAGCGTAGCTTTGCCGACGTCGCTTGCTGAGACACGGCGAACAAGCTCCAGAGCTTCAATTTCGTCGTCATAGCTGGACTCCACGATCGTGACCGGCGTTGCTGGCGCTGGAGCGGCCTGAGCATTGATGAGCAATTCGAGCTCATCAGCGGTGACCCGAAGAGCTTTCATGAGGGCGGGACGGTTCCAGTCCTGGGGATCGACTTGCCCCATTTCCCAACGGCCCACCGTGGAGCGATCGACACCGACGGTTTGAGCCAATGATTCTTGTGTAAATCCAAGAAGCTTGCGCCGTTTAATGAAATCCTCGCGCCGCGCTACCATTCCCGCCTCCCAGTCTCTGACTGCTGTTCTACCAGGCCACAGCACGTGGTGCAGCGACTCTGCGGCACCGATGCGGCATAGATGCGGCATGCGTGCGCTGTTCAAGGTCGAGAAGCCGCCCTGTACTGGTGATTCACACAACGGCTGGCGTTGATCAGGACGGACACACCATGACTTCCACCATCGACAGCCGCGCGGCCAACCGATACGGCGATCGACCGGACGTGATCACGCGCACGGCGAAGGTCATCCGGACCGCACCGGCCATGCCCGCGCAGACTCACGACCAGACTCCGGAGGGGCAATGACCGTGCGCAGACGACCCCCGCAGACGCTGTACAAGCCCCAGATTGGGGAGCTGGTCCGGGACACGAAACACGGCGTGAACGGGATCTACGACGGCCCCAGCTACACCACCAAGCACGCGGTAGAGCTCAAGCCCGTAGGTGGGGGCGTGGCGTGGGACACTCCGGCTAGTGAGATTCAACCCATCATCCCTTCAAGGGAGTTAGGCAACCGGCAGCCCCCCGGCCGGCCGCAGGGTGAGGGTGCCCCGTGAAGCCTCAACTTGGCGGCGCTGCAACGCTGTTGGTTGCGGTTGTTGTAACTATCTCGGTAAGCCTGGGGGTGGGCTTTCTGGCCACGCTGCCGCTCAGCGCGAGCGCCCCGTTCTCGACCAAGGCGGCGCTGTTCATGTTCACCGCCTGCCCCGTGCTCATGGTCGGGGTGTCGGCAAGTGAGCCGTTCATGCGGCGTGCTGCCCAGCGCCGTGCCAGGAAAGCGAGGCAGCGATGACTGGCGCGGTCCTGCCCGCACCGCCCTGGCCGTTGCCGCCCCGAAAGCTCTGGAGACTTGGCCGCTGTGCTTGCTGTGACCGTCCGACCCTGGTAGCCCCCGGGCCGACGATCCCGACTGACGCCGGACTGGTGACGCTGCCGTACTGCGTTGACGGATTCGAGCGGGCGAACCGGTACGTACGGCGGGCGCAGTTGGTTGCCGCCATGCACGACGCGCACGGGACGGTGCCCGGCACCGTAGGTGGAGCCGCATGACCGCCGGGAAGACCCCAGACCGCCCCAGACGGCGCCGGAGGAGCCGAAGGCGGCCCCGGAGCCCCCGGCCTGCTGTCAGGCCCGCATAGACCCCCGCCCCGGCCGTCCCCAACCCCGGACAGGTCGAGCCGGTCGGGGCGGGTTCAATCACGCCGAAGACAAGGAGGGGTATAGCTGTGGAAGCCTCGGAGCGCGCACGGCTGGACACGTACTTCGGAAAGATCGCGGGGCATTTCGCGCCGCCGGAACTCCCGTCGTCCCTGCTGGTTACGCACCTGCTGCCGGAGCGCCCGGCGTTCGTGCGAGCGGTGGACGCTGTGACGAACCTCCGGGCGGTACTGCCCAAGCCCAAGTCGATCGACCCGGCAGCGCGGCGGGAGGTCGAACAGGCCGTTCCCTGCGACGAGTTGTCGCGCGAGATGTTCGCCAACCCCGACACGGCCGTAACATACCTGGAGACCAGGGCGGCCGGTGAAGACGTGGTTCTGTTGGACGTAGGCGGGTACTTCGCCCCGGTGATCGACGCGCTGTGCGACCGGTTCTCGGGCCGCGTCCTCGGGGTGGTCGAGGACACGGAGAACGGGCACAGGCGGTACGCCGAGCGGGACAAGCTGCCGTGCCCCGTGGTGTCGGTGGCCCGCTCGCCCCTCAAGGACCCGGAAGACTTCCTTGTTGGTCAGTCCGTGGTCTTCTCCACCGAAGCGCTGTTGCGCGGGCGCGGAGACATCCTGCACGGCCGCCCGGCCCTTGTGATCGGCTTCGGCAAGCTAGGGTCAAGCATTGCAAGGCTGCTGCACGCCAAGGGAGTTCATGTCACCGTGTACGACATTGACCCCGTGCGGCGCGCGCAGGCGCTGTCTCAGGGGTTCAGCGTGGCCCGGGACCGTGACCAAGCCATCAGCCGGGCGGGGCTCGTGCTCTGCGCCACTGGTGCTCTCTCGCTGCGTGGCGAGGACTTCCCGCTGTTGCGGAACGGCGCCTACATCGCCACCGTCACCAGCAGCGAGGACGAGTTGGAGCTTGACGGACTGCCCGACGGCTACACGCGCAGCAGTTCGGGTGAGAACGTGACCCGCTACAGCACCACGGGCCACTACTTCTACCTGCTCAACAACGGAAACGCCGTCAACTTCCTGCACGGCGCCAGCGTCGGGCCGTTCATCTTCCTCGTTCAGGCTGAGATCCTGGCAGGTGTGCGCTTGCTCGCGCGGCGGGATCTCGGCGCCACCATGCATGAAGTCCCGGCGGACGACCGCGCGACCATCGCCGCTACCTGGCTCAACTACTACAACAGGTGATCCCATGACCATCACGGCCGACCACATCCGCGCCACGCTGACGGCCTACGTTGATGAGTTCCCGGAGGACAAGGCGGACCTGGCCTTGCCGCTGTCGCTGCTGGACTCCGGCGCTGAGCTGTCCAGCCGCAAGGAGTTCCGGGGCCACGCCACGGCCGGTGCCGTCCTGGTCAACGAGCACAAGCACGTGCTGTTCATCCATCACGTGGCACTCGACAAGTGGCTCACCCCGGGTGGGCACCTGGAAGCCGAGGACGCCACGCTGAGCGGTGCCGCGCTCCGCGAGCTGACCGAAGAGGCAGGCATCCCGACCGAAGCGGTCACGCTGGCCGTGGACGGCCCCGTGCACATCGATGTGCATCCGATCCCGGAGAACCCCACCAAGGGCGAGCCGGACCACTTCCACATCGACTTCCGGTTCGTGTTCCGCACGACGGGAAGCGAGCTTGTGACGCTCCAGGAAGAGGAGGTCAGCGGGTACACCTGGCGACCGATCGCCAGCATCACTGACGTACGGCTCAAGGCACGCGTGGAAGCCCTGACAGCCTGATCATCACTGCTACACGGGGCAAGGGCAGCCCCGTCCATGCGTCGTCCCCCGTCGCGCATGGGCGGGGCTTCTGCGTGGTCGGGCATTGCCTGTACGGTTTGCATGGTCACGCGCCCTCGTGCCCCGTGTTGAGCGCCGCCAGCAGGTCGACCACCTCGGCTCCCCGGACCTCCCCGACCACCAGGCGGTCCGGGCGCATCCGCAGCGCCTGTCGGACCAAGTCCCGCAGGGTCAGCTCGCCGAGGCCCTCCTGGTTCGGCGGTCTGCCCTGGAGCCGCACCACATGGGGGTGGGCCGGACGGAGTTCGGCCGAGTCCTCGGCCAGCACGATCCGCTCGCCCGGCCCGACCAGCCCCAGCAGTGCTGCCAGCAGGGTGGTCTTGCCGGTGCCGGTGCCCCCGCTGATCAGCAGCGAGAGCCTGGCGTCCAGCACCGCCGAGAGCAGGTCGGCTCCAGCCGGGGGCAGTGAGCCGCCCGCCACCAGCTCCGCCAGGGTGAACGGGCGGGAGCGGGAGATCCGGAGCGAGATGTGGGTGCAATTGGCGGCGATCGGCGGGAGCACGGCGTGCAGGCGAGTCCCGTTCGGCAGCCTGGCGTCGACCCACGGCCTGGCGTCGTCGAGCCGCCGCCCGGCCGCGGTCGCCAGCCGGTGCGCCAGATGGCGTACGGCGGCGGCGTCCGGGAACCGGATGCCGAGCACCCGTTGCAGCCCGGCGCCCCGGTCGACCCACACCTCGTCAGGCCCGTTCACCAGGACGTCGGTCACGTCCGGCTCGCCGAGCAGTTGGTCGAGCGGCCCTGCTCCGACCAGCTCCGAGCGGAGTACCCGTACGGCGTCGAGGACGTCGTCGCCGCCCAGCGGCGGCCTGGTGGCCCGCACCGCCGCCGCCACCGACCTGGCGGTGGGCTGCGCGCCGGCCTCGGCCAGGCGCAGCCGGACCGCATCGAGCAGGGCTGTCGCCCGTGGGTCGGGCCGCCCGCCGACAGCCGCCGACGCCGCCTGCCCGGATCCACCGCCCTCCGCCCTACCGGGCCTTCCCTGACCGACCGGCTGCGGACCGCCGGACACCTGGGGCCCGCCCGTCTCCACCGCCGCGCTCCGATCGCCCGTGCCCGGCCGCGTCCGACCGGTACCGGCCTGGTCCGGCCCGTGCTGTCGGGCGCCGAGGCGCGCGCCGGCACCGAGAGACCGCCGGTGCGGCCCGGTTGTGCTCCTGTCGTACTCCCCCGGCCTGCTCGGCCCCCGCAGACGGCCCGTCACAGCGCTCCCCCTCCGTCCGCCGCAACCGGCGGCATGGCCTCGTCCAGAAAACGGCCGCAGAAGCGCGCCAACGGCCCCTTCGCGCGGATGCCCGGCGGCGCTCCCCGCTCGACGTCGATGCCGAGCCCCGGCTCCTGCGGCAGCTCTCCGGCCAGCCGCATCCCCAGGCCCCGGGCGATCTCCGGGCCCGCCAGCCCGGCCGGCCCCGGCACTCGGACGACTGCCCGCAGGTCGGAAAGGCGCATCCTGGCGGCCGAGGCCACCCGGTCGGCCGCCGCCATGGCGCGCAGCTCCGCCGGGACCACCAGCAGCCCGGTGTCGGCCTGTTCGAGTGCCTGCCCGGCCGCCGAATCGAGGTGCCTCGGCAGATCCAGAACGACCAGCCCACCTCGGCGGCGGGCTGCGGCCAGCACGCTGCGCATCGCCTCGGGCGGCACGGTGAGTGTGTCGCCGCGGTCCCAGGAGAGGGCCGTCAGGTGGTGCAACTCGGGAAGGGCCTTGGCCAGTTCGGCTCCGTTGACCCGGCCGCGCGATCCGGCCAGGTCGGGCCAGCGCAGGCCGCCCGTGCCCTCGCCGCCGAGCAGGACGTCGAGCCCGCCGCCCAACGGGTCGGCGTCGATGAGCATGGTGCGGCGGCCCGTCCGGGCTGCGGTGATCGCGAGGGCGCAGGCCAGCGTCGAGGCCCCGGCCCCGCCACGGCCGCCGAGCACGGCGACCGTCAGGGCGGGCGGGCCGACGCCCTCGGCCGCATCGGCGATCCGGTCCAGCAGCCACGCCTGCGCATCGGGCAGGAACAGCACGTGCTCGGCGCCGAGTTGGACGGCCCGGACCCAGACCTCGCAGTCGTCCAGGTCGATGCCGAGCAGCAGGACGCCGGCCCGGCGCCCCAGACCTGCGCAGCGCTCCGCCTGGTCGTCGCCGACCAGCACCAGCGGCGCGCTCTCCCAGAGGTCCCGGGAGGGTGGCGCGCCGCCCAGCAGGTGCGGGTCGGTGCCTGCGGCGGCGCAGAGCCTGAGCAGATGTTCGACGAGGGTCTCGTTCTCGGTGACGATGAGCGGGCCCGAGGGGGCCGCGCGATCGGCCGGATGGCGGTCTGTGGTGGGTGTTGACATGGCTGTCTCCCCCGGTGAGGTGCTGTCCGGGCGCCGGGCCCGACCTCGGCCCCGGCGCCCGCCGGTGGGTTGTCAGCGGCCTCCCCGACTGCGAAGCGGCAGCTGCCCGGACACCAAGGTGACGGGCGCGACGGAATCCGTCATCCCCCTTCCGATTACCTGTGGATAAGTCGGGGCTGTGGATAACTGCGTTCACCCGTCCGGTGGGGTAATGACCGAAGAATTGACGCCATCGGGACTGCCGAGAAGCACGGGAGCCCAGTGGTCGCATCTCCTCCGGGAACCACCGCGAGGGGGCGGAGCCGCGCCTCACGGACCAAGGTCCAATGGATACGGAGAGTAACGAAGCGGAGTCGGTCAACCGACCGGGATGATCGCCCCCACCCGCCGCGAAAACCTTCGGCAGGACTTCCCCAGCCCCCTCAAGAACCCCGGAAAATGGCCCCGGACGTGCGACGACCCCCGCCGGGGGGGAGAGCGGGGGTCGTCTATCCACAGCCCGACTCGGGGGGGAGGAGCCGGACCGGGTTAGCACGGTCGCGAACGATCCGTGACTTCCATGGTGTACCCGAGCGGCCAGAAACACAAACCCGCACGCCCACGAGTACGCCGAATGGCGGGGTGTTTTGCCGGGCCCTCTATCCTCGGATCCCGTGGACACCACCGAGAACGCCGACATCGCCGGGCACGACGGGAACTCCGCGCACCGTTCCGCACCGGACGGCGCCGAACCGGCACCCGCAGCCGCCCCTCGTCGCCAGTATGGCGCGGTACGAACCGCCGCTTTCTTCGACCTCGACAAGACGATCATCGCCAAGTCGAGCGCCCTGGCGTTCAGCCGCCCCTTCTACCAGGGCGGACTGATCAATCGTCGGGCCGTGCTGAAGAGCGCCTACGCCCAGTTCGTCTTCCTGGTCGGCGGCGCGGACCACGACCAGATGGAGAAGATGCGCGAGTACCTCTCCGCACTGACCCGGGGCTGGAACGTCCAGCAGGTCCGCGAGATCGTGGCCGAGACCCTGCACGGCCTGATCGACCCGATCATCTACGACGAGGCCGCCTCCCTCATCGAGCAGCACCACGCGGCCGGCCGTGATGTCGTGATCGTCAGCAGCTCGGGCTCCGAGGTGGTCGAGCCGATCGGGACCCTGCTCGGCGCGGACCACGTGATCGCCACCCGGCTGAAGATCGAGGACGGCCGGTACACCGGCGAGATCGAGTACTACGCCTACGCCGAGAACAAGGCAGCGGCGATCCGCGAGTTGGCCGCGACCGAGGGCTACGACCTCACCAACTGCTACGCGTACAGCGACTCCTCGACCGACCTGCCGCTGCTCGAGGCGGTCGGCCACCCGTCGGCGGTGAACCCGGACCGCGCTCTGCGCAAGGAGGCGCTGGCCCGCGACTGGCCGGTCCTGGTCTTCGACCGCCCGGTCGAACTCCGGCGCCGGCTCCCGGACTTCAGTGCACCCAGCCGCTCGGTGGTGACGGCCGTCGCGGTCGGCACCGCACTGCTGACGGCCGGGGCGGTCTGGTACGCGGCGGCCAAGCGGCGCCGCCCAACCGCCTGATCCACCCGGACACGCCCCGGCGGAACGCGGGTCGGGCCCGGCCCCCACGGGCCACTGCGGGCCCGACCCGAAAGCCAACGGATCAGGACGATCCGGACAAAAAGTAAAGACTTCTCGTTTCGGGTTCCGCTTTTCGTCAAACCGCGATAGAAATGAGTTACGGCCCGCGAGACCCGGTCAGGACCCAGAGGGGTCATTCCGACAACGCAGTTCAGGCCACACGGACCGCGTACAGATAACTGAGCACCCACATGCAGCCGACCCGCTGTCGGGCCGCCGCACCAGGTGAACGGGCAGGATCCCCGCCTGATGGGCACTTACGGTGCATGCTTGGTAACCCGGTACCTGTACCAGCGGCGGCACCCAGCAGGATCAGGTGCCGCCGCAACTCTGCCCGTAACGCCCTGGCGGAACGTTCTGCGCGAAACGCTCGCCGCCCGGCCGGGCCCGGGCGGCTCCGCAACCGCGCTCAGACCATGCCGCGCTGCATCGCCTCGCAGACCGCCGTGCTCTCCCGGACGCCCAGGCGGAGCGCCTGGCCGCAGTGCGCGATCCAGGCGGCCATGCCCTCCGCCGTCCCACTGAGGTAGCCCTGCAGGGCAGTTCGGTACGCCGCCGTGCCCAGCTCGGCGAAACCCACCTCCGACGGGCAGATCGCCTTGGGGTCGAGCCCCTCGGCGATCAGCACGATGCGTTGCGCGGCCCGGGCGATCACCCCGTTGTGCGAGGAGAACGGCCGCAGCGCGAGCAGTTCACCGTGCACCACTGCTGCCACCACCAGCGCGGGAGTACCGCTCGCCACACCCTCGGCGCGGGCCACCAGCAACTGGGAGAGCTGGTCGAGGCGCGCCGCGACCTCCTCGGCCGACGGTGCGGCAGGGAGCTCCGCCGCACCGGACACCCGCGGCCCGTGGTCCGCGCCCACGCCCTCCGCGGCCGCCAGCTCCAGCGGGAAGAGCTCGGCCGCGGGCTCCCCCGCACGTCGCGGCCGCCCGGCGGCGGCGTCCGCGTCCCCGACCGCCAGCAGGTGCAGCCGGGCCAGGACCTGGAGCGGCGAGTGCCGCCACACACTCAGCAGCTGCCCGGCCTCGGCGGAGATCCGCAGCGCACCACCGACCGTGCGCGCCTCGGGATCGGCCCCGAAGTCGCTGCGGCGGCGCACCTCCTCCAACGGCCAGTCCGCGCCGTCCAGGGCGGCGGAGGCACGCGCCCCGCGCAGGGCGGCCTCCGAGGTCACCTCGTGCGAACGGCGGCGCATCACGCGGTGCCCGTACAGCCGGTCCACGGCCTTGCGCACCTCGGCAACGGCCTCGGGCACCCCGGGGAGCTCTGCCAGCGGGGCGAGGGGATCAGTTCCAGTGGTCACCTACCCGAGAGTAATGAACCACCCCTGCATGCCGACACAGCAACCCCGGCATCACCCGTTTGAGGCAATCCTCGATTCCCGCCCCTGCGTGACCCCAAACCACGGTTAGCATGGCCACTATCGGTGACGATAACGGTTTCCAACAACCTCCGGCGACGCACAGCCGGCCGAAGTGAGAGTCGGGGTCCCAGATGAAGATCGCCTTCGTCGGCAAGGGCGGCAGCGGCAAGACCACGCTGTCGGCGCTGTTCATCCGGCATCTGGCCGCCGCCGGGCGCCCGGTCATCGCCGTCGACGCCGACATCAACCAACACCTCGGCACCACGCTCGGGCTGACCGACGATCAGACCGCGGCGCTGCCCGCCCTCGGCGAACACCTGCCGCAGATCAAGGAGTACCTGCGCGGCAGCAACCCGCTGATCGGCTCCGCCGAGGAGATGATCAAAACCACGCCGCCCGGCCGGGGTTCACGCCTGCTGCGGATCGTCGAGGAGAACCCGGTGTACGCGGGCTGCGCCCGGCCGATCGCGCTCGACGAGGGCTCCGTGCGCCTGCTGGCGACCGGGGCCTTCGCCGAGGAGGACTTGGGCGTCGCCTGCTACCACTCCAAGGTCGGCGCCGTCGAACTACTGCTGAACCACCTGGTCGACGGCCCCGACGAGTACGTCGTCACCGACATGACGGCGGGCTCGGACTCCTTCGCCTCCGGCCTGTTCACCCGCTTCGACCTGACCTTCCTGGTGGCCGAACCGACCCGCAAGGGCATCTCGGTGTACCGCCAGTACAAGGACTACGCGCGGGACTTCGGTGTCGCCCTGCGGGTCGTCGGCAACAAGGTGCAGGGCCCGGAGGATCTGGCCTTCCTCCAGCGCGAGGTGGGCGAGGACCTGCTCGCCGTCTTCGCCCAGTCCGCCTGGGTCCGACGGCTGGAGCAGGGCGCCGAGCCGGAGCTGAGGACGCTGGAGCCCGCCAACCGCACGGTGCTCGCCCAGCTCAAGGCGGAGGCGGATGCGACCTTCGGGCTCCGCGACCCGCACCGCTACACCAGGCAGGCCGTCCACTTCCACCTCCGCAACGCGGAGAGCTGGGGCAACGCGAAGGTCGGCATCGACCTCGCGGCGCAGATCGACGAGGAGTTCGTACTCGGCGCCGAGCACACCGTGGACCACCTGGACGCCGCCCACGCCTGACAGCAGCCCCCGGCTCCGGGGGCCGGGCCGGCACCAGGCCGGGAGCAGAGCCGCCCGAGATCCGCGCGAAGGCCGACACCCACTGACCGGGTGTCGGCCTTCGCGCTGCTCAGGGGGGTATTCCCGACCAGCGGCACTGCCACCCGTAGGGATGAATCCAGACCCGTTTCCTTCTCCCCGATTTCACTCTGTGCAAAGATCTCATTACTCTCGGTTTACCGATTCTTGATGGTTAACGGGCCGCCCGCGACACTCCCCCGCCGCGCCCACGCCATCCCGCCACACCGCTGCGACCCACGACAGCCGATCCGCCCCCGCGCCCCATCCCCGGACCTGACTGCGTTCGTTCCCCGGAAAGACGGGAAGACATGACCCTCGACATCTCCAGCGCACCGATCGCCTCCGACACCACCGACCACGCACCACCGGACACCGCGTCACCGGACACCGCAGCCGCCGTCAACCCCCCGGCGCGGTCCGCGTTCCTCCTGCACGATCTCGCGGCCTCCCTGGTGGTCTTCCTGGTCGCCGTCCCCTTCTCGCTCGGCATCGCCCTGGCCACCGGCGCGCCGCTCACCTCAGGACTGGTGGCCGCCGCCGTCGGCGGTCTGGTGGTCGGGCTCCTCGGCGGTACGCCGCTCCAGGTCAGCGGCCCCTCGGCAGCGCTCACCGTGATCGTCGCCGGGCTGACCGCCCAGTTCGGCTGGCAGGCCACCTGCGCCGTCACCGTGGCCGCCGGGCTGCTGCAGCTGCTGCTCGGCTCGCTGAAGGTGGCGCGCGCCGCGCTGGCCGTCTCGCCCGCGGTCGTGCACGGGATGCTGGCCGGTGTCGGCCTCAGCATCGCCATCGCCCAGCTGCACGTGGTGCTCGGCGGCTCACCGCAGAGCTCCGCGCTGGCCAACCTGCTCGCGCTCCCCGGCCAGCTCTCCGTCCCGCACCTGCCCGCGCTCGCGGTCGGCGCGGTCGCCGTGGCCGTCCTCTGCGGCTGGCCCCGGCTCGGCCGCCTCCCCGGCACGGCGGGCCGGGTCGGCAGCGCGCTGGCCCGGGTGCCCGCCGCCCTGGTGGCCGTCGCCGCCGGCACCGGGCTCTCCATCGGCCTCGGGCTCAGCCTCGCCCGGGTCGAACTGCCCGCCTGGGCGGAGCACGACCTCGCGTCGGCCCCCAGCCTCGCCGTGGTCGTCCAGCACTGGCCCGTACTGCTCACCGCCGTGCTGACGGTGACGGCCGTGGCAAGCGTGGAGTCGCTGCTCTCCGCCGTCGCCGTGGACCGGATGACCCACGGCTCGGGCGACCTCAACCGCGAGCTCCGCGGGCAGGGCGCCGCCAATCTGCTGAGCGGGCTGCTCGGCGGGCTGCCGGTGGCCGGCGGAGCCGTCCGCAGTACCGCCAACATCCGGGCCGGCGCCGCCACCCGGAGGTCCGCGGCGCTGCACGGGCTCTGGGTGGCCCTGGCCGCTCTCGCCCTGGTCGGCGGGCTGCGCCGGATCCCGCTGGCCGCTCTGGCCGCACTGGTCCTGGTGGTCGGCATCCAGATGGTGAGCTTCGCGCACATCCGACGGGTGCACCGGCACCGGGAGTTCCCGGTCTACCTCACCACGGTGCTGGGCGTGGTCCTGCTCGGCGTCCCGCTCGGCGTGGTGCTGGGCGGCTCGGTGGCCGCCCTGCTGGCCCTGTACCGGCTGACCCGAGCCCATGTCGACGTGTCGGAAGAGCCGGACGGCTCGTACCTGGTCCGCACCCACGGCCCGCTCACCTTCGCCGCCGTCCCCCGGTTGAGCCGGGCGCTCGCCCTGATCCCCGCCGGTGCCCGGGTGACCGTGGCCCACGACGGATCGTTCCTCGACCACGCGGCGTACGAGCAGGTGCACGCCTGGCGGGTCGGCCACCAGGCCGGGGGTGGCCGGGTCGCGGTCCTGACGGAGCGCCACGACGACGGGGTACTGGACCCGGACGGCACCGTCCGCGTCGGCAGCTCCCCCGGTCCGCACCGTTGCCGGGCCTGGACGCCCTGGGGCGGCCACCACTGCATCGAGCAGAGCCACGAGGACCCGCACGGCCGCCTGCTGGACGGGGTCCGCGGTTTCCAGCAGCACACCGCGCCCCTGGTCCGCCACGAACTGGCCCGACTGGCGCGCGAGGGCCAGACCCCCTCGCAGCTCTTCCTGACCTGCGCCGACTCCCGCCTGGTCACCAGCATGATCACTCACAGCGGCCCGGGCGACCTGTTCACGGTGCGGAACATCGGGAACCTGGTCCCCGCACCGTACGAGCCGGGCGCCGCCGACGACTCGGTGGCGGCTGCGGTGCAGTACGCCGTCGAGGTGCTGGAGGTCCGCAGCATCACCATCTGCGGGCACTCCGGCTGCGGTGCCATGAAGGCCCTGCTGGACGGGGTCCACGAGCATCCCGGGCCACCGACGCCGCTGGCCCGCTGGCTGCGCAACGGGCGCGGGTCGCTGGCCCGGCTGAAGCGGGCGCCCGCCGAGTTCGCCGGCCGACCGGTGACCGATCTCGCCGAACAGCTCTGCATCACCAACGTGGTCCAGCAGTTGGACCAGTTGCTCGCCAATCCGGCGGTGGAGCGCCGGGTCAACGCGGGCACCCTGCGGCTGGTCGGCATGTACTTCGACTTCGCCACCGCCCAGGCGTACGTCTTGGACCGGGAGAGGGGCCGGTTCGTGTCCGTGTCGGAGGAAGAGCACGACGAACGGCCAGTGGCAGCCTGACGTCGCGCGCTCCGGCGCCCGCCGGGCCCGGTCGGACAGGACCGGGCCCGGCCATTGCGGGCCCGTCGGGAGCTTCGGAGTCGAACCGCTCCAGGCGGCAGGGCCTCAGAAGCACCGACGGGCGGGCCTTTCGGAAGCGGGGGGAGGACGCTTCGGAGGATCGGAAGGATGGTTCGCGGGCCCGGGGGGCGGCTCAGGGGCTCAGGAGGGCGGCCAGGTCCGCCGGTGTGACGTACCCCGGCCAGCGGCCGTCACCGAAGAGGTGGACACCGGCGTCCTGGTAGCACCGGTCCACGAGTTGGGAGCAGATCATGTGCCGGCTGTCCGCCACGTAGGCCTTGATCAGCGGGCCGATCGGAAGGTGGAAGCGGTGCGCGGCGAGCGCGAAGTAGTCGGCCGCACTGTAGGGGACGCCGATGAAGCCGCGGGCCGCCGCGACGACGGCGTGCCGCTGTTCCTCGGTCAGCGGGAACCGGTCGGTCGACCAGCGGATCGGCTGGCCCCGGTAGGCGGTCAGCGGCCCGAGCCGGGCACCGCCGGGTTCGGCCTCCACCAACTCGCCGTCACCGACGTAGACGAAGGCGTGCTCGAAGTCGGCGAATCCATCGCCGTTGAGCCACTGTCCGATCCTGATCAGGCGGCCGATCCGACCGCTCATCCGGACAACGGCGAAGTCCCCGGGGAGGGGAGGCAGGAGAGGAGCGTCAAAGTGGGCCGAGGCGGTGGGAGTCGAGGGAGTTCCGGGCATGCTTCGTCCCCCCGTGCAGGAGCGGTGCGCTGAGGAGCGGGCCCGCGAGTGGCGGCAGCGGGCCCGTACCGTCAGTGGAGTACCGGCCGGACGTCCCGTCAAGACCTCTCGCAGTGGACGGTTGCCGCGGAGCCCGTCGGGACCTGCGCGGATCTGCGGCCCGGGCGTTCGCCGAGGCGGGGCAACGCCTTTGGCCCGGGGTGATGCCCACGGCTCCCACCTGCAGCAACCAAAGGTCTAAACCAATTGAAGGGAGCCTCTTGTCAACATGGCGGTTTACCTGGTGAGCTGTGCGCTGGGACACACGGGACAATCCCTCCGCACGGGATCGCCCGGCAGATGAAACTCGATGAGGAGTGCGCGTTGAGCAACGAGAGCCTGGCCAACCTGCTCAAGGAGGAGCGTCGTTTCGCTCCGCCCGCGGAGCTCGCCGCGGCCGCCAACGTCACCGCGGCCGCGTACGCGCAGGCTTCCGAGGACCGGCTCGGTTTCTGGGCCGAGCAGGCCCGCCGCCTGGACTGGGCCGTCGAGCCGACCGAGACCCTGGACTGGTCCAACCCGCCCTTCGCCAAGTGGTTCGCCGACGGCCGGCTGAACGTCGCCCACAACTGCGTCGACCGGCACGTCGAAGCCGGCCACGGCGACCGCGTCGCGATCCACTTCGAGGGCGAGCCCGGCGACAGCCGCTCCATCACCTACGCCGAGCTCAAGGACGAGGTCTCCAGGGCCGCCAACGCCCTGCTGGAACTCGGCATCACCAAGGGCGACCGGGTGGCCGTCTACCTCCCGATGATCCCCGAAGCGGTCGTGGCGATGCTCGCCTGCGCCCGGATCGGCGCCACCCACTCCGTCGTCTTCGGCGGCTTCTCCGCCGACGCCGTCGCCTCCCGCATCCAGGACGCCGACGCCAGACTCGTCATCACCGCCGACGGCGGCTACCGCCGCGGCAAGCCCTCCCCGCTCAAGCCCGCCATCGACGAGGCCCTCGACCGCTGCCCCCAGGTCGAACACGTCCTCGTGGTCCGCCGCACCGGCCAGGACGTCTCCTTCACCCCCGGCCGCGACGTGTGGTGGCACGAGATCACCGGACGCCAGCCCGCGGAACACACCCCCCAGCCCCACGACGCCGAACACCCGCTGTTCATCCTCTACACCTCCGGCACCACCGGAAAGCCCAAGGGCATCCTGCACACCTCCGGCGGCTACCTCACCCAGGCCGCCTACACCCACCACGCCGTCTTCGACCTCAAGCCCGCCACCGACGTCTACTGGTGCACCGCCGACATCGGCTGGGTCACCGGCCACTCCTACATCGTCTACGGCCCCCTCGCCAACGGCGCCACCCAGGTCATCTACGAGGGCACCCCCGACACCCCGCACCAGGGCCGCTTCTGGGAGATCGTCCAGAAGTACGGCGTCACCATCCTCTACACCGCCCCCACCGCGATCCGCACCTTCATGAAGTGGGGAGACGACATCCCCGCCAAGTTCGACCTCAGCTCCCTGCGGATCCTGGGCAGCGTCGGCGAACCCATCAACCCCGAAGCCTGGATCTGGTACCGCGAACACATCGGCGCCGGCACCACCCCCATCGTCGACACCTGGTGGCAGACCGAGACCGGCGCCATGATGATCAGCCCCCTGCCCGGCGTCACCGAGACCAAGCCCGGCTCCGCCCAGCGCGCCCTGCCCGGCATCGCCGCCACCGTCGTCGACGACGAGGGCCGCGAGGTACCCGACGGCTCCGGCGGCTACCTCGTCCTCACCCAGCCCTGGCCCTCCATGCTCCGCACCATCTGGGGCGACGACCAGCGCTACATCGACACCTACTGGTCCCGCTTCCAGGGCCGCTACTTCGCCGGCGACGGCGC
>NZ_JBHJVK010000041.1:0-83032 GCF_042264695.1 Kitasatospora sp. NPDC056138
CAGTTGCACTCGCGTCACGCGACATGATCTACCTGATCAGGCCTCGCCGTGAGAGCGAATCCCACAGATTGATCACGACCCGATACCCGCCCTAGAAGCGGTTGGAGGCGATCAACGCCGTTGCCAGCGCTCTCAGCGCGAACAGAGCGAGCGTGTAGGCGACGGCTACCGGTACCGGGGTCGGGACTCCGCGTGCGGCTTGCGCGGCCGCCTCGCGGTACTCGTCCTGGTCGTCCACGCCGTCCTACGCCGTCCGCTTGTCGAGCGCGGCCCGCAGCGCGGCGCGGCGCAGGGGGCTACGGGCGCGGGTGATGCAGTCGTTGCAGACCGAGTGGCAGGTGCCCTGGGCTTCGCCGGGGGCCTGGAGCCAGGTGCCCGCGCAGACCAGCGTGTCCCTTGGCAGGCCCAGCAGGTCCCCTGCCGGTAGCCGTCGGGCCGGTCGGCGATGGTCCCCTCGCCCGTGGGCGAGGAGGGCAGCGCGTTCAATCCGCGGCCTCCAAGTCCGCCAGCAGGACCATCTCCGGGTACGGGTCGCTGGAGCTGTCCCGGTTCACCCAGGCGTGGTTGGCGAGCTTGCTCGGGATCTCGGCGACGGTACTCGTCCAGCCGTCCGTGCGGTGCCGGACCGGGTCGCCCTGGATCACACTGTTCACAGTTGCGCCTCTCCATCGAGTCGGGGCCTGCGGGGCCGTTGCGCCGGTCGTTCTCAGGCCGAAAGGGCCAACGGGTCGGTGCGGCGGGCCGTGCAGTCGCGGCAGGAGCAGGTAGACCGCACCGCGTCGATCTGGAGCCGCGTTCCCACGGACAGGGGCTGCTCGGCTGCGCGCGCTGCCCGGTAGTCGTCCAGCGGGTTCCAGCCAGCGGGGAGCACGGCCAGCTCAAACCTCGTCGGACCGGTCACAACCTCGCGATACTCGCGCTTGGGGTTGCGCCTCGCCATCGTTGCCCTCCTTTCTGAAGAGGCCGGGGAGGCGAGCGAATCGGGATCTTGCGGGTCGTCGGCAGGGCCACCCGGTCGTGTGGGCTGGGCGGCCGGGCATCACTGTTGTCCGCGGGAGACCGAGTTGGTATTAGGCTTCCGCTGTCATCGGCGATGCCGTAGTCATGAAGTTACGGTCGGTGAATCCAGGGTTCGACGGACTGCCAGTACGAGTTACCCGGACGATCGAGGCCAAGGGGGGCCCGCAATGGCTGCTCGGACACCGCCGAGGCGCATCGAAACACTGACTGGCAGTCAGCCCGAGGTCGTGCGGCTCCCCGAAGGGGTGATCTCTGGCTTCCTGTTCAAGGTCATCCGGGAGCAGATCCCGAGGACTCAGGACGAGTTGGCCGCGGACCTAGGCATCGACAAGAGCACCGTCCAAGGCTGGGAGTCCGGCCGTCGACCGCTCTCCTCCACCAGGGCCGGGAACCTGGTGGTGCTGCGCCGGAAGCTGATCCTGCTCGGCGCGCCGGCCGGGATGGTTGACCTGATCAGCCTCGCGATGGACGCGGACTTCGTCCTCGGCGAGATACTGCGGTCACGGCCCACGAGGTCCGAGGTTCTGGAACATCCGCTGGCCGGGTGGGTGCTTACCCGGGACACCACGCACATGATCGGCTGGGCTGTCAGCGGGGTTCTGCCCGGCGCGGTGGCCGCCGAGTTGAGCATCCCTGCCGCCCGACGCGGGCCGGTCTCCACTGCACCGCTCCTCGGACAGGGCGAGCGCTCGCGCTTCTTCGACAACCTCCGGCATACCGCCGACCTGGTGGAGGCCGGAAGTGAGGAGACCGCGCTACTTCGCAGACAGGTCTGGTACTTGTCCTCCTACGACCGGGCCCGCGATGTGGTCGAGTGGTTTGGTGGGATGCACCGCCGAGGCCGGATTCCCTCGGCCGGCTCGGGGTGGTCACCCCGCTGGGCCGAGGCGCGGTCGGTCGCGGCGGCATTGGCGCGACAGGGGGATCCCGAGCTACTCCGGGACTTCATCGCTCGCTCGATCACCGACAACGACGACTTCGAAACCGCGAACTTGAACTACTGGGCTCACTGGCTCGGGCTCGACTCACGTCCCCAGACCAGCGATGACTTCATGGCCGAGCACGAACGTCCAGCGTGGGATGCTTCCTCGCTGCTGCGACAGTTCGCCATCCGGCTGGACCGCGCGGGCGAATACACCGACCTGTACGTCCATTCGATCTGGGCACTCATGCTCAGCCGACGCGGCCTGGCCGACGCGGACCCCCGTACAGCCCGCGACCTGGCCGCACGAGTGCGCACGCTGCTCGATGGTGACGGTCTTTCACAGCAGTCCCGCCGCGAGCTGGAGTCTGTGCACTACGGTCTGCGGGTAGGCGGTTATAGCAACAACCGCTCCAACAGTGAAGGACAGCGATGACGGACGACAAGCAGGCGAAGGGCACCGCGAGCTACCTGTTCGAGGCGGGCATGCTCAAGCGGGCGAAGCGCTCCGGCTGGTGGATCGCTGGGGTCAAAGACCCCGAGACAATCGCCGAGCACTCGTTCCGGACGGGTGTCGTCGGCGCGGTGCTCGCGATGATGGAAGGTGCCGACCCAGCCAAGGTCGCCCTGCTCTGCCTGTTCCACGACACCCAAGAGACCCGGGTCAGCGATATCCCGCACATCGGCCGGCGCTATCTCACCGCCGCCTCGAACGAACGCGTGACCGCCGACCAGGTCAGCGCTGCTCACCCGGCCGTCGTTGCCGGAGTGCAGGCAATCGTGGAGGAGTACGAGAACGCCGAGAGCCTGGAAGTCACCGTCGCCCATGACGCGGACAAGCTGGAGTGCCTGATTCAGGCTGTGGAGTACCGCGAGCAGGGATACCAGAACGTCCAGCCGTGGATTGACAGCAGCCTCGGCAGCCTCAAGACCGAGTCGGCTCGCACCCTTGCTGAGGCCGCACTGACCATGACGTCCTTGGAGTGGCAGAGGGTCTACCTCGGGTGACGCTGCCGACGGGCGATAAGGAGCCCGCTCGGGAAGACGCTCCGGTGTACCGCTATATGGTCCGTTACTGACTTCGGCGCTTCAAGGTGGTGGCGGTGGGAGGTCGAGAGAGAGTCCGGTCCCGGTGAGGACCCCGTCTTCGAACAACCCGGCGGCCTCCAGCCGCGCCGACTCGCGGTACTGACGTGCCTTCGCCGTCAGACCGCCCCCATCCGCCCAGCGCATACCAACGGCATAGCGCGCAGATGACCGCCGGTCAGCTACGCAAACAGGCCAATCACCTTGAAGCGCCAAAGTCAGTAGCTCACCTCCCCACCCCCACCCCCGCTTACGGCGGAGGCGGGGGTGTTCTCCTCTCGGGCTTTGTTGCCCAGTTACATCAGGAGGGGGGTGGAGCCTGGTGCCACTCGGCACTTCTCCTCTTCCTCCGGCGGCGGGAGCGGGACAGCGATGGACAGCTCGATGGCCGCCACCTGGCGGGTGAGGTAGCCCGAGCGGCCGGCGGCTGCACCGACCCACGCCCCGGCAGCGTCCTTGGGCATCCAGACACCCCCGTGCTTCTCCACTGTGCCCGATCTGTTCGCCCAGGCCCCGGACGCCGAGGTAGTGGCCTCTGCGGCCTTCGGAGTCGAGTTCGAAGAGCCGGTCGTCCCACCGGCCGTCGGGTAGGACGTTGTCGGGGTGGTTGCTCAGGGGTGGTTCCTTCCGTT
Source organism: Kitasatospora sp. NPDC056138 (assembly GCF_042264695.1). Taxonomy (NCBI): domain Bacteria; kingdom Bacillati; phylum Actinomycetota; class Actinomycetes; order Kitasatosporales; family Streptomycetaceae; genus Kitasatospora; species Kitasatospora sp. NPDC056138. The sequence goes on from NZ_JBHJVK010000041.1 coordinate 3,661, forward strand.
CGGACGGGTGGGGGTGGAGCCTTGTGCCATCGGCGAGCAGGGCCGGTGACGCACTGACGGGTGGAGGGAACGGTGCTGTCCGGGGCAGGGATGGGCTCTGGTGCCTGCTTGCGGATCTCGACTCCGTCGGCGAGCAGCTGCCGCACGGCGGCGTCAGCCTGATGCCGGTAGGGGTGGCGGGAGATGAAGTGCCCGTTCTCCCGGATCTCGTACATGTCCGAGGCGAAGTCGTGCTCGTTGAGGGTGACGTCCAGGCGGCGGTCGTGCCCGGCACCGGTGACGCTCCAGCGGCTGGCACCCACCGCGGACCACGTCAGGTCGATGTCCGCGCCGGTGCGGGCGCGCTCGGCACGCTGGCGCTCGGCCTGCTCGTCGGCTCGGCGCTGGCGGGCGGCGTCCAGCTCGGCCTGGTGCTGCCACTCGGCACGCTGGCGCTCGGCCTGCTCGTCGGCTCGGCGCTGGCGGGCGGCGTCCAGCTCGGCCTGGTGCTGCCACTCGGCCTCCTCACGACGCCGCAGGAACTCGGCGCGGCTCTGGGCAGCCTGGCGCTCCAGCTCCAGAGCGCGCTGGCGGGCGGCTTCGCGGCGGCGGGCGGCTTCCTGGCCGCCGGGAAGCGGGGGCAGGGCCTGGGGCTCCGCGCGGGCGGCCCAGGGCTCGGCGAGTTCGGCGCGGTGGTGCCGCCAGATGGCGAGCATGGCGTAGCCGTCTGCGGTGGCGACGAGGTCGCCGTCGTCCCGCTGCTGGAGGAACCCGGCGGCGAGGGCCAGGTCCACCACCTTGCGGCGTACGCGGCGGCCCATGGCCCCGAGGTGGGCCCCGGCGGGGATGAGGCGGTAGCCGGTGCCGTCCCACCACACCCCGCCTTCGCAGCCTGGCAGGGTGGCCGCCGCGACGAGGTCGTACCCACCCGGACTTCTCGCGATCTCGGCGTGCCGCGCGGTACTCGTCGTCCGTCTCCATGAGCTGGTCGTGGGCGAAGTCCTCCAAGCTCTCCCACTCGCCCGCGTAGGCATCAACGATCAGCTCCGGCAGTCGCCACTCTCGGAGACGGCCTACTACCTCATCGCACTGGAGACCGCGCCTGCCCCGGTCGGTTTGCATGAACTGTTCGAGGCCACTCTGGGTTCCGTCCGAAGGCAGGGCGGCGGGCTGGTGGATCAGCACGCGCTGTTTGTCTGTCTGCTCGAACGCCGGGAACTGCGTGGCACCCTCCCCAGTTGGAGCATCACACGCCTCCCCGGCACCTTGTTCACCGACTACGTCGGTGCGGCAGAGGTGCTTGCGCGTGACTTGATCTATGAGGCTGGCCACCACTGGTTCAACTACGCCCTGGCCACGGCAGCGGTATTGCTACCGGACGACGTCACGTTCTACTCGCCGTGGCGCGAAACAACATGTCCCGTCTTCGGGTTCCTCCATGCATGCTGGGCCTTCTCCCTCACGGCGATCTACAGCGCCAGTGCCCTCGACGGTGCCCCGCCTCCCGCTCGCGCTTTTCTGGACGGCTACCTGACCGAACAGGGGCGCTTTCTGCGAGCAGCCGTACTGGACTTCGCTAAGGCCGCCACCTTGATCACATCCACGCCGGTCCGGGAACGAGTCTCCTGGGCGATGGACGCGGCCCTGCAATGCACGCCGCGTCCCCAATGAGCGAACACCGAAATCGGATGCTCTCGTGCTGACCGAGCTGGCCGTGACGCACAACGCGAGCCCCAGCATCGCCGCGTTCGCCCGTGACGGCCTGTCAGACCTGCTGACCACCGATGACGGCCAGCATCTGCCGGTACCAGTTGATTGATCGAAAGGAAGTCGGAATGGGCGGCTGAGGAACACCGGCTCCTTCCCACAGGCGGATGGTCATCAGGCGATCGGTCTATGGCAGAACAGGCAGCGATTCAAGGCCCCGCATGAGCCGGTTGTGTCGCCATTTCAGCTCAACACTGGGCACCGCCAGGCGAAGACGGGGGAATCGGGCCACGATGCGCCGGAAGGCGATCGCGGCCTCGGCGCGGGCGAGGGACGCCCCGAGGCATCGGTGGATGCCGTGGCCGAAAGCGAGATGCCCCTTGGCGTCCCGGTCGAGGTCGAGTCGGTCCGGGTCGGAGAATCGCGCGGGGTCGCGGTTGGCGGCGCCGGGCGCAATCAGCACCGGTGAGCCCGCGGGGATCTCAACGCCGCAGAGGCTGATGGCCTCGGTGGTGAATCGGAAGGTGGCCATGCTCACCGGGGAGTCGAGCCGGAGAAGCTCGTCCACGGCCGCGTCGACCAAGTCGGGCTCGTCGCGCAGGCGGTGCAACGAGTCCGGGCTCTGCAACAGGGCTAGTAGACCGTTGCCGATCAGGTTGCTGGTGGTCTCGTGCCCGGCTACGAGAAGGAGCACCGCGAGGGAGACGAGTTCGTCCTCGCTGAGCCGGTCCTCGCCGTCGCGGGCGCGGATCAAGGCGTTGAGCAGGCTGTCGTCGGGGGTGCGGCGCTTGGCCGTGATGAGGTCAGCCATGTAGCCGGCGACGGCGTGCGAGGCGGAGTCGATCCGTTCCGGGTGTCCGGCCGCGAAGAGTTCGTTGGACCATGTGCGCACCGCCGCGCGGTCGACGTCGGGAACCGCCAGCAGCTGGCAGATGACGGTGACCGGCAGCGGGACGGCGAGGCTCTCGATGGCGTCGGTCTGCTCTCCGGGCACCCATGCGTCGAGCAGTTCGTCCGTCACGCTAGCGATGTAAGGGCGGAGCCGAGCGACGGCGCCCGGCGTGAACGCCTTCGTCACCAGGCTCCGCAGTCGTGTGTGCTGGGGTGGATCGGTGGCCAGCATGCTCTGGGATACGGCGGGGTGCAGGTTCCGTCCGGTGTCCTTGCCGGCGAAGTAGGCCCCCGTGTCCTTGGACAGCCGCGGGTCGGTGAAGGCTGCTCTGGCTTCGGCGTAGCCGGTAACGAGGTAGCTTGACCGCCCTCCTCCGTTGGGTACTTCCTGGACCGGCGAGGTGCTTCGGAGTGCCGCGAGGGTGGGGTACGGGTTTCGGAAGAAACCTGGGTCCTGAAGTGGGTTGCTCATGCTCATCCCTGTGCCGTCTCAAGCATCGGTGCCTCGCGCGATGCCGTCTGGACGATGTCGCTTGCGGCATACGCCCGTGCCACAGAGCGTAGCCAGATGGTCTCGGCGCGGAGGTCTCCCGCACGGCTGGCGGTTGCGGAAGCCTGCGGTGCCAGAGCGAACTCCGGCTCGGCGCCAGCGCGCATCGCACGGATGGCCGCTGCCAGGATGGCTGCCTCGACCGTTGCGTCACCGTCGGCAGTGCCGGCCAGGTTCCGACGCTCAACCTCGCGGATGGCTGCTTGCTGGACCATGAGCGAGCGGTACGGGCGCAGGCTAAGGATGCCGTCGTTGATCTCGACGATGCGACGGTGGAGCAGGAAGTCGACCTCGCTCTCGACCACGGCATCGTCATCGAGGACGATCTCGGGCAGGGCCGCGGTGAAGTCATGCCACAGGGGATCGAGGTCGGCGATCGACTTACGCTCCCAGCGGCGGCGGAGGAACTGCGTGAGCGGCCAGAGTGCGGCTGGCAGGGTCAGGCCAGCGGTGATGAGGAGCACGCCGACGGCCGGAGCTGTGACGCTGAGGGCGCAGGAGACCGGAGAAATCAGGCTGCTGCAGCGAGGCCCGCCGGGGATCACCTCCCAACCGAACAGGGCTCCAACGGCATTGATGGTCTTGTAGGCGGTGTAGACGAGGGCGAAGACGCAACCGACGGCCGTGATGCGAAGGCCGACGCGCTGGCTCTTCCGGGTGGCGGTGCGCGATCGGGTCCACGTCTGGGTGAGGCAGTCATAGACGGCGTATCCGAGGAACGCGATGTACGCGGCGGAGTAGACGTGCAAGGAGGCGGGAGCCTCATCGAGCTTGCCTTGGAGCTCGGCCGCACTCCACATCAGAGTGCGCGGGGTGACCGCAAAGGCGACGGCCATCGTGGCGACAGCCACGGCCAGGAATCGAAGTCGCCATCGCAGCCGGCGCCGAGCCTCGCTCGCATCGTGGTTGAGAAGGAGGAGCACTGAGACGACACTGGCCGCCGCGGACAGGGTCGCGGAGTTGCTCACCAACCGGGAGAAGTCCGGCGAGACGGAGTCTTCCAGAGCCCGGATCGCCGGTTCGTAGGCACTGAAGGCAATCGCGAAGCACGTGAGGAAGGCGGAGAGGCTCAGGGTGCCGGCGGGACGCCGGCCGGGGCGGCGTCTGAATGCCCAGTAGAGCGATGCGGCCAGCAGCAGCAGGGGCATGCCGCCGAAGATGGCGCTGATCATTGTCGTTACTTTCGGGTCAGGCGAAGATCGCATCCCAGCGCTCGTCGGCCACTGAAGGCCGACGGGCTGGGAGGAGGCGTTCGCGGTACACGCGTTGGCGGATGAGCGTGGCCATGTACTCGGCCTCGCGTTCGTCTGCGGTGATGTAGGCCGTACGGCCGGACATGCGCTGAACGAGCGTCGGATTCAGTCCGATGGCTGCGGCTGCGTTGTCGCCAAGGGAAAGCGAGCCCGGGTGGTCGCAGAGGATGTGGCTGATCTCGTGCGCCAGGATGTGCAGCTGGTGGGCGGCCGAGGTCCCCTGCTCGACGAACAGGTAGTCGACGGTAGGTGTCTCGACCCGAATGCCGCAGGGAGTGTTGGCAGCGCAGTTCGAGTCAAGGGACTGGAGGATGATCGGCTTTCCCCGCATGGTGGCGACAGCCTCGCGCAGCTGCTGGGTGCCGAAGCCGTGGGGCAGTTCAAGACGTCCGAGGCGTTCCTCGCAGACGGCTCGAAGGTGGCGCTTGTCCATGATCTCCCCTTACAGGGAACGGTCGCTGGGGCCTGCCGGCCGCTGGATGGCCGAGCAGAGGGTTTCGCGTGTAGCGGTGGAGATCGACGGCAAGACGGGAACCGCCAAGCGTGTGACGGCTCGCCGGCCGTCAACCTGACCTTGTCAGTGAGGCCGTCGGTCGGACGCGTCGTCTCGCTGTCGGAGCGTCAGTGGCCCATGGCGACGCCGCCGTCGACCGGGATGACGGCGCCCGTGATGTAGGCCGCGTCTTCGCTGGCTACGAAGCGGACCGCCGAAGCGATCTCCCGCGGCTGGGCGATTCGGCGGAGTGGGACCTGGGCGATGATGTGGTCCAGGCGTTCCTTGCTGAGGACCGCGGTCATGTCCGTCTCGGTTAGACCGGGGGCCACCACGTTTGAGGTGATGCCCTTGCCGCCGTACTCGCGTGCGAGGGAGCGAGCGAAGCCGATGAGCCCCGCCTTGCTGGCCGCGTAGTTGGATTGGCCGGCCTCACCGATCATGGCGACGGCTGACGAGATGAAGACCAGCCTGCCGCCTCGTCGCGCGCGGAGCATCGCGCGGACCGCGCGCTTGGCACAGCGGTATGCACCGGTCAGGTTGGTCTCGAGTGTCGCCGCCCAGTCCTCCTCGGCCATCCGAAGAAGGAGGCAGTCCCTGGTGACACCAGCGTTGATGATCACGACGTCCACTGGCCCCTGCTCCGCTTCAACAGCCACGAAGGCGCGCTCGACGTCGTCCGGGACTGTCACGTCGCACTGCACCGCGAAGAGGCCGAAGGGCGGTCCGCCGGAGCGGTAGGTGATGGCGACACGGTCACCATCCTCGGCCATCTGCCGAGCCACCTCCAGCCCTATCCCCCGACTTCCACCAACCACCAGAATCGACCGACCGGTCATTCCCCTGCTCCTTCACGCACAAGCCAGAACCACGCCGGGCAGGAAGCAGGCCGCTGACAGGCGTGTTGCCAAAACTGCTGCTTCCGGAAATCGGCGCTTCCTAACAATGCACTGACATGAGCGGAAGTCTCACTTCCGGGAATCGGCAGTTCCGCTCACGGAGTGTTGCCGATGGCGGCCGCTCGTTGAATTTTTAAGGTGATGCCAGGGGGTTGAGCCGAAGCGCCAATCGTGCGCTGGCGGTCAGAAGCGCCGCGGATTGTTCCGTGCAATTGACTCTGGGGCTCGACTGCCGCCTCGCGGGTCGCCTCCACCTGCGGGCGACAACTCGCACACGTTCCGTGAAGCTGATCTTGCTTTCAAGATTTTCTGACGCCGTGTCGCTTTTGGCGTGATATGAGCCACAAGATCGAATTAAGAAGATCGCCCAAGTTCCCCGTAAAATCACCACTCATGAGCGTGATCGAGGCGGCGGGCGCCGCAGAGGACCCTGCCGAGTCTCTGGGCGACCTGCTCCGGTGCTGGCGGGGCCGCCTCGATCCCCAGCGCATCCCCGGTCTGGTCCGCGACGGCCGACGCAGCTCAGGGCTGTCTCAGAGGGAAGTATCCCGTCTCACCGGTGTGAGCGATCGGTGGTACCGCGAGCTGGAGCTGGGGCGCCAGGCCAACTTCTCTGAGGACTTCCTGGATCGGCTTGCCTTTACGCTCCGCCTGTCCGACGTCGAGCGTCATGGCCTCTATCTGCGCGCTATCGGTCGGGCCCCCGCGCCGCGCGGCGGTGCTGATGCCAAGGCCATTCGGGCGTTGGACGGCCCTATGCAGCGACTCCTGGATAGCCAGCTCCCGCATCCGGCCTACCTCTCCGACGAGGCGTGGACCATCTTCGGGCACAATCAGCCGCAGGCCGACTGGTTCCCGTGGATCCCCTACGAGCCTAACCTGATGAGGTGGGCCTTCCTCTACCCCGAGGCCCGCGAGCAGCTGGTGAACTGGCGAGACGACTGGGCGCGCCCCTTTCTGGCGCAGATCCGTTTCGCCTGCCTCCAACTCCCCGGGAGTGAGCCCCTCAAGCAGCTCAAGCGAGACATTCTGAAGGGAAACCCCGAGGCGCGCGAGATCTGGGATCGGCACGAGGTGATCGAGCATCCAGACGGTCATGAACGCCGACTGAGGTTGCCCTACCACGGAGACCGGGAGATTGCCGTAAATATCATGGCCCTGACACCGCTCCGCAGTAGCACTGCGCGCTTCATCGTTCTGCAGATGGCGGACTAGGGCTGGCGGACATAGACAGCAGTGGGCGCATTCGAGCCAATGGTTCGAGTGCGCCCACTGCTGTCTATTGAACAATGCGCGTAGATTATTCGTTCAAATCGACGCCCAGGAAGTCATCTTCGGACGGGAGTCCTTCCAGGTGCCGGGCTTGCTGGATTACGGTGTGCACCATCCTGAGGCTCGCGGCCGACAGGCCGGCGGACCGGAGTGCCACCTGCGCGATCTGCTCGTCCCGCATCGCTGCCACGAGCTTAATCTCGGCCTCCGTGCGTTCGGCTACCTGGTCGTCGAAGAAGTAGCCGGCGGGCACGCCGAAGAAGTCGGCGAGTGCCTTGATGGTCGCCATCTTCGGGTTGCCTCGCGCGCCGGTGCGGAGCTGCTGGATCCCGCTCGCCGTGATCGCGCCGTCGCCCGCCTCCTTGATGGCCTGGGCCACCTCAGCGTACGTGTACGGGCCGCGGTTGTCGGGGTGGATCTCCTTGAACAAGTGGTCCAGCCGTTCGGCGAAGGTCCGCCCTGCTCTCTCGGTCATGTCCACCTCCTGTCGTCCCGACGAGTCTAACCACTGGAGTGTGTGGATCGGAATCCGAGAGCCTTTCGCTCAACACAGCAGTTGACGACGGGGCGCAACTGGAGTGTACGTTGATCCCGCAAGAGATCGCTCAGCAGTTGATATGTGCTGGTGAGGCCGGGTGGAAACCCTGGTCTGATCGCGAGCGTGCCTCGTATGGTGCTGCTCCCGCCGCCAAATGGGGGCCGGGAGGGGAGGGGACAGGCGATGCGCGGACCACCGTGACCGGCGAACCGGGGCGGAAACGAGACCGGCGTCCGGGAGCTACCAACTCCTGGACGCCGGGGCCAGCACCCCGAAAGGCACCGAATCACAACCACGCAGGCGGCGGGGCTTCTGCACGAGAACCGCCACCTGCGCTCCTACAAGCAACGGAGTATCGCATGCTCACGACCGTGAGTGGAACCCCGACATGCCGGGACGCCGCCCGCCCGCAGCGCCTCGCCGCGCAGCTCGCAGACATGATCCCCGGCGCCGCCACCATCCGCGTCAGCTTCACCGACCCCACCCAGCGGTGGCCTTACACGTACTCCCGTGCCTTGGACGCAGCGGGCGAGCCGATCGAGCTGAGCCGCATCACCGCCAAGATCGCGGCGCGCTGGATCCTTCGGGTATGGCCCGAGGCCGACTGGAGTCTGGCCCATACCCTCTTCCTCGCCACCGCGACGCTCACCCGCGGCAGTGCCCGAGCCGCGACCGGCCGGGGCCGCTGACATGGCGCGGATCCGGACCATCAAACCGGAGGCGTTTGTCTCCGAGTCACTCGCCGAAGTGACGGTCGAGGCCGAGCGGAGCTTCTTCGGCCTGCTGACCCAGGCCGACGACCACGGTCGGCACCGGGATAACGCGGCGATCATCGCTGGGCTCCTGTGGCCGCTGCGCGCCGAGCACACCTCGGTCCACGTCGAGGACGACCTCCACCAGCTCGCGAACGCCGGGCTGATCTGCCGGTACACCGGCTGCGATGGACGCCGCTACCTCCACATCGTCACCTGGTCCGAGCACCAGAAGATCGACAAGCCGAGTCAGTCTCGGCTGCCCTCGTGCCCGCACCACCACGCCGCCGACCGTTGCGGCCCCTGCAAGGGCACTTGCGCGAAGGCGGCCGAGGCGTCGGCGATGGCTACCCGAGGCTTCGCCGAACCTTCGTCGAACCATCCCGGAGCCCTCGATCTGCCGATGGAGGCAACTCCGATGCATTTTGCCGGACAGAGCCAGGCATCGACGACTCACCAGGACGCCCTGGCTGGCCTCATTGCGGCGCCGGACCACGGCGTCGGGAAAACAGCAGGCCAGGCGGCATTCTCCGAGGACTCCCCGAAGGCTCTCCGAAGGCTCGGCGAGGGCTCGGCGCCTGGATCTAGGATCTTGGATCCTGGATCTTCTTTCCCTACGGGGCGCACAGCGCCCGGCGCCACCGTCTCGGCCAAGGGCCTCCTCGCCGAGTACGTCACCGCCTGCGCCGAGCGCCCTCCGGGCGACGTCCTCGGACACCTTGGCCGGATCACCAAGAGGCTCCTGGACGATGGCATCGCGGTGGAGCACATCCGCGCGGGGCTCCAGCGGTTCGCCGAGATCCAGGGCCATCCGAGTCGCCTGCCGAGCCTGGTGAACGACTCCATGAACTCACGAGGCTCTGGTTTGGCGCGGCCGGGATTCCGGCCTACCGTGCCTGCTCACCAGACGTGGACCAACCCGGTCGACGCCGCCACCGACTACGCCGAGGAGCTGTGATGCGCACCCGCGACCCGCAGACCCTCGGCGAGGGCACGCTCGACCGGATGGCCCGGATCCTCGCCGCCCGGAACATCAACCCCGCGGCTGTGGCCGCCGTCACCGACGAGCCCGAGCCGTACTCGCCCTTGAGCGCCCTGGCGAACGCGATCCCGCCGCGCTACCAGGGCGCGACAGCCACCCATCCTATGGTCCTCGCCTGGGCCCGAGAGGTCGCCGAGCGAGCGATTGCCCCGAGCGTCGGCGCACGTCGACAGGTCACCACCGGTCCATCGCTGCTGCTGGCCGGCGTGGTCGGCACCGGCAAGACGCACGAGGCCTACGGCGCGGTCCGGCACCTGGTGCAGACCGGCCTCGGCGTGCGCTGGCGCGCCACGACTGCCGCCGACCTCTACGCCCACCTGCGGCCAAGGGCGGGAGTGGACAGCGAGCTGGAACTGGCGGCCGTCAGCCGCTGCCCGCTGCTGATCCTGGACGACCTCGGCGCCGCGAAGTCGAGCGAGTGGGTCGAGGAGATCACCTACCGCCTGATCAACCGCCGGTACAACCAGATGCTCCCGACGCTGATCACCACCAACCTGCGAATCAAGGACCTCCGGGACTACCTCGGCGACCGCGTCGCCTCCCGCCTCGCGCAGATGACTGCGCGGGTCCAGTTCGACGACGTCGACCGCAGACGACTCAGCGCCGCCTGACCCACGATCAGGCCACTCACCGGGCCGTGCCCACAGTGCGCCGCCCGTTCCTCCTGAACCAGCACACCTCTCCGCCGACGCCGCCCTGCGCGCGGAGAGCGATCGGAGCAACCCCGCATGACCATTACGACGACGACCCCTGCCCGCCACCGCTCGCTCGGCGACAACACCTGGCAGGACAAGGCCGTCTGCCAGTCGACCGTCCACAACCCGGTCGATCCCGAGATCTTCTTCCCCCACCCGGACGAGACCATCAAGATCGCCAAAGCCAAGCGCTTGTGCGGCCAGTGCCCGGTCCGGCAGGCATGCCTGGATGCCGCCCTGGAGCAAGGCGACACCCACGGCATCCGCGGCGGCATGACCGAGGAAGAGCGCGAACCCCTCCACGACGAGATCACCGCCCGCCTGGACTACTCCCGGGTCAACGCCACCCTGGCCGGACGCGACATCCACCTCACCAAGGCCGAACGCCGCGCGGTCATCCAAGCCGGATACCGTCACGGCGTCACGGTCGAGCGCCTTGCCTGGCTCCTGAAGATCACAGACGAGCACGCCAACAGGCTCTACCGCGAGACCCGCCAAGCGATTCGCAACCGCGACCTGGAACAGGCCACGAACACGCCCCGGCGACCCGGGACAACCAGCGAGCGCACCCTCGGCCGCGCAGACTTCGGGACGGCGGCATGACCACCCCAGCAGCGACCACGGCAACTGTCACCGGCTGGGACCGCGCCGTCGTCATCACCCTCGGCGGAGCCGGATGCGCCCTCTCCTACGACGCCCTGCAACAGATGGCGGTCGCCATCCACGTCCGCGGGTTCCTGACCTATCTCTTCCCGCTGGTCATCGACGGCTTCATCGCCTACGGCGTCCGAGCGCTGCTCGTCCTACGCAACGCACCGCTGCGCGCCCGCGCGTACGTCTGGCTGCTGTTCGGCACCGCTACCACCGCCAGCATCTGGGCCAACGCACTGCACGCGGTGAGGCTCAACCAGCAGAGGTCGGTCACCGGCCTGCGACTCGGGGACACCGTGGTCGCGGTACTGTCCACCCTCGCCCCGCTCGCGCTGGCCGGAGCTGTCCACCTCTACATCCTGATCGCCCGCGGGGCGACCGGGGACAGTGACCGAAGCAACCCCGGACAGCCGGACCATGTCGGCCAGGGGGGTCGGGCGAAACCGACCGAAGGCACTCAGACAGCCCGCGCCGGACAACCGCCACGAGGCGGACAGGCCGGCACCGGACAGCCGGACACCACGCTTGCCGGTGCACCAGGTCAGGGCACCCAGCGACCACGGCTGTCCCGGGACAAGCCGCTTCGGGCGAACGCGAAAGCGGCCGGGAACAGTTCAGCGGCGGACAGCGCAAACTCGGACAGCGCCGTCATCGGTCACAAGGACCAGGCACCGAAGGGCCCTGACCTCGGCGGACAACCGGACACCCGCTCGGCGGACAACGCCCAACCGACTGGCAACCGGTCGGACACCGGTCGACCGGACAGTAACCGGGCCACTGGGGCGACCGCTGGCCGGCGGAACGACCTGAACACCGAGGAGCTTCTGGAGATCGCCCGGACAGCGGTCAAGACCAAGGACAAGAAGCCGACCCGGAAGGTCGTCGCCCAAGCCATCCGCGGTCAGGACATTCCGCTGTCCAACGACCGGCTGACCGACCTCGTGGTCCAGCTGCGCGCAGAGTTCCGGCAGCCGCCCGAGACTTTCCTGGGTTGACCGGACACCTCCTCAGGGTGGCTGACCGGCCCGGACACCTTTAACCGGTCACCCACCCTGGACACCTCCATCAGCGAACCGGAGACCCTTGCCATGCGCATATCCCCTGCCACCCCGGCCGAGGCGGACACCTGGCTCGCCGTCCTGCACAAGCATGGCCACCTTCACCGCGCCGAAGCGGGCCCCGAAGGCTCTTGGACCGCCCAGCGACGCCGCCACAGCCGCCCGTGGACCCTGCACCACTCTGTCCTGGCCATGGACTGGATTGAGGAGGTCCTGCGCGACATCCACCACCGAGACGCGGAGACGAGCCGGTGACCGACAACGACCAGGCGGCCACCACCTCAGGACCGGAGCGTGACCACCCCACGGCCTCTGGCGGAGCAAGTTGTCGCATTGGATATCCCAACGGGCTATCCAACGCGAGCGTCCTCACCGAGGGCGGCGAGGACGGCTCCGCTGATCCCCAGGCGAGGGCGCCCGGAGACCAGCAGAGCGAAGGACACCGCGGGGTGCCGGGGATGGCGGAAGTAGAAGCTGATCCCGACATGCGTACCATCCGCCAGCCCGCCTTCCCCGATCGCCGACCCCGCCGCCGCACCTACCAGCCGACCCACCGCGAAGACGTCATCTCCGCCCGCCTGACCGCCGACGAGAAAGCCGAGATCACCGCTGCCGCCAAACGCGCCGGCATGTACCCCGCCGGCTACCTCGCCGCCGCCGGCCTCTCTGCCGCCCGCGGATCCATCAGCCCGAAGCCGAACGAGCAACTCGACGCCGCCATCGACGAACTGGCCGCCCTGCGCACCCAGATCTCCCGCGTCGGCAACAACGTCAACCAGATCGCCTGCATCTTCAACTCCGGCGGACAGGTACGCCCCGGCGAACTCGACCACACTCTGACCGCCCTGACCCGCACCCTGGCCCGCGTCGACGACACGGCCGACGCCTTCGTGAAGAAGCGCACCTGATGGTCCCCAAGATCCGACGAGGCTCCAACACCCGCGGACTGCTCGCCTACCTCTACGGGCCTGGCAAACGCGACGAACATACCGACCCACACCTCGTCGGATCCTGGGACGGCTTCGCCCCCGACCCCGGCCGCGACCCCGAAGCCACCCTCTCCCGCCTCGCCGCCTCCCTCGACCTGCGCGTCAAGCAGGCCGGCACCCAAGCCCCGGCCGAACACGTCTGGCACTGCTCGGTCCGCACCGACCCCGGCGACCGCCTCCTCGCCGACACCGAATGGGACACCATCGCCCGCCACCTGATCCAAGCCGTCAACCTCGCACCCAACGGCGACCCGGACGGCTGCCGCTGGGTCGCCGTCCGCCACGCCGACGACCACATCCACATCCTCGCCACCATGGTCCGAGGCGACCTGCGCCGAGCCCGCCTGAACTACGACCTGAAGAAGGCCCAGGCCGAATGCCGCCGCATCGAGAAGGAGATGGGCCTCCGCCAACTCACACCCGGCGACGGCACCGCCGCCAAGAAGCCCACCAGCGCCGAACGCTTCAAAGCCGAACGCACAGGCCGCACCGAAACCCCACGCGAAACCCTCCACACCACCGTCCGCCAAGCCCTCGCCGGAGCCGCCACCGAGGCCGAGTTCTTCACACGCGTGCGCGAGGCAGGACTACGAGTCAAACTGCGCCACGCACCCTCCGGCGACGTCCTCGGCTACACCGTCGCACTACCCGGCGACCGCAACCGCAACGCCGCACCGATCTGGTTTGCGGGCTCCACCCTCGCCCCCGACCTCTCCCTCCCGAAGATCCGCCAACGCCTGGCCGACGCAACCGTCACCACAGAACCGAACGCCCCTGGCACACCAGGACGCTGGTCGCCGCCAGCGAACGCCCGCCGCCACGCCACCCAGACCGCCGAACACGCCGTCACCCGTCTTGCCACGGACGACGACGAAGGCGCAGCTCAGCTCATCGGCGTCGGAGAACTGCTCGACGCCACTGCCCGGACCTCACCGGCTGCCACCCGCTCCGAACTGGTAGCCGCCGCCCGTGCTTTCGAACGCGCCACCCGCTCTCGTGTCCGCGCCGAACGAGCCGACACCCGAGCCCTGCGCTCGGCCGCCCGAGGCATCATCCAGGCCGGCGGAGCGCTCGGCCGAGGCGAAGACGGCGGCGCCACCGCCATGCTCCTGTCCACCCTCGTCCTCGTCACCCTGGCCGCCGCCCGCTGGCACTCCGCCCGCGGCCACGCCCAGCAGGCCGCCGCTTCCCGCCAAGCCGCCGAACACCTCCGCGCCGCCTACCAGCAGGCCGCCGCCACCCCCATGCACACGATGTGCGAGGCGGGCCGCGCAATTCCCGCGGCCGAACGCCGACACTACGACACGACGATCCGCACCGTCCTCGGCGACGACCAGCCGCCGTCGGCACCGGCCCGTGACCACGACGCCCTGGCAGCCGTCCTCGCCGAAGCCGAGAAGGCCGGCCACGATCCGACGGCCCTCCTCGAAGAGGTCACCTCCTGGCGGGGACTCGGCATTGCCCGCAGCCGCGACGACGTCCTAGTCTGGCGCATCCGCCGCATCGCCAACCTACCCGCCGACCCCGCACCGCCGCGCAGCGCTTCGGTCACCTCCACCCGGACCACCGCCAAGCTAGGACGAACCGCACCGCGCGTCGCCCAGTCGGCACCGGCCCAGCCCGCCACCGACCGGCGTCGCCCGACCCCGCGCCGCTGACCTCACAGGCCAGGCGAGCACCGTCCGGCTCGCCGGGCACGCGAACGGAGAGCTCGTGGCCAGAAGCGACGAGCGCACCACCAGTACCCCGGCCCTGACTACCACCTCGGTCCCGGTAGCCTCTGACCGGCTCCCGCAGCTGGAGTAGCGCGTCGAATTATGAGCCTCGGTCTCACCCCCCGTCGGTCGGAGAGATCGGGAAGAAACCAGGCCGGCCTCCCCCAGGCCCCGTGAAGCGGTACGTCGTGGCGGAGGAGAGCACGCTGTTTGGTGGGTCGCCGTTCTCGATGACGATGGCCTGGCCCGGGAACGTCAGCATGTCCTGGTAGAAGTGGTCGACGACGTTCGAGGTGATGTCGACGTCCTCCCCAACCGGTTCGCGGTAGGTGACTACAGGGGAGTCGAGGACGACGAATCCGGGATGGGGCAGGTCCCCGTCGAGGCAGTACCGGGCGAGGGCGGTGGTGAACGCCGAATGTAGGACCGAGCGGACGCCCTGGCCGCGTCCGGCCCGGGGCCGGCTGCCGGCCCGGACTTCCATCCCGTATTGGTCGTACTCGGCGAACTCGACCGAGGGAACCGACCACGCGGTCAGTGTCCGCCTCAGGACGTCGTCGAAGCTGGAGAGCACTCGGGCGGGGATGTGGGTGGCGGGCCGGTGGGAGCGGACCGCGCCCGCTCCGTCGAGCTTGTACCGTCGATCCTCCAGCTCCTCAATGCGGGCGTGGAGTTCGAGTTCACGTTCGGCAGCTGAGCGGGCCGCCAGGAGGTCGTCCATGTGTGTCCGCAAGGGTGAGAGGCGTTCCTCGGCCTCGGAGATCTCGGTGTCGAGTTCTCTGGCTCGCAGGAGCAGGACGCCCCTTCGCCCGACCAGCTCGTCCAACTGGGTCCGCAGGTCGACGATGGTCGGGAGGAGGTCGGTGAGGAGCGAGCTGGTCTTGGCAGCTTCGGCTTCGACGGCCGCGTGCAGTTGGGTCGTCTCCTGTTCTCCGTGCCCGTGGTGTTGGTGTTCGGGTTCGGCGCCGCAGAACACACAGGTGCCGACGCGGAAGTAGCCGAGGATGCTGCCGGCTTCACTGACCATCGCGAGCCGGTCGAGGTCGGAGCGGTACTGCTGTTCCAACAGCCCGAACCTGGTGAGCAGGTCGTGGACCTCGGCCAGACGGGACTCGACAACGGCGAGCTCCTGTGCGGCGGTCATGCGGTTGGCGACCGCTCCGACGTGGCGGTCGGTGATCACCCGCAGGGAGCGGGACTGGGCGTCGATGGTGGCTTGGATCCGCGTCAGCCGTTCGCGCAGTTGGCTGGCGTTCTCCCGGGTCGTCAGTTTGGCGGAGAGCTCCAGGACGATCTGGTCGAGGAGACCGATCTGGCCCTTGTGGACCCGGCGCTGGTTGGTGTTCGGTCCGGTATCGACCACCGGGTCGTCCTCGCCGGTCAGCAGGTACTTCATCACCGAGGCGGCAGCTGTCTTGCCGGGAGCCGCATTCGAACGCAGGACGGGGGAGAGGGGGTCGCCCATGCGGGTCTCGGTCACCAGGGACAGGTGCACGAGGTCGGCCAGAGACAGTCCTCGAGTGCCGCCGGCGTCGTTCTTGCGGATCTGCGTGTCGGCGTAGCCGAGTTCCGCGAGGAGCACGGCGGAGAGACTGCGGGAGCTGCCCGCGCGGTGGACCGCGGTCAGTTCCCGGTCGGACCGTCGAGTGACCAGGTCACGCAGGTCCTCGTAGTGGACGTGCACGGTGCCGGCGCCCGGTCGCCGGACCAGGGTGAGTGGCGCTCCGTCGGGCAGTTGCAACCCGAGGAGGATCTGACTGTAGCCCTCGGCTTCGGGGATGAGCGGGAGACGGGCGCCTCCGAGCATGTACTCGATGGACTCGACGATGAAGGACTTGCCCGTGTCGGAGGCACCGTAGATGACAGTCAGCTCGGGGCCGAAGGCCACGCGGGCGGTGGGCTTTCCGGATCCCGCGTAGGTGAGGTGGGTCAGTCGCAGGTCAGCCACGGGGGACCTCGGGGGGTAGGGGTGTCTCGGCTGGGCGGTTGAGGAGCGCACGCGTGGCCGCTCGCACGTCGGCGTCGGGCGCGTACTGGTGGACGGCCCATTCGGCGCGCTCGCGCAGACGTTCGACATAGGGGGCTTCGAGGAGCTCGACGAACGCGGGCCCCCGCTCCGTCGCACGGTAGACGAGGCCGTCGATAGCGGGCTCCAGCCGTGCCAGCTCGGCGCGGATCAGGACAAGCAGCGCCTGCTCCAACAGGCCTCGCTTCATGCCCAATTCACCGGACCGGGCGGGCAGGTCGGGGTGGAGGCTGGGTGGCCCGTTGAACTCGCCGCTGTGTAGGAGTGCGTAGTCGAGGAGGGTGATCTGGGCCAGGTCTAGAGGTTCGGGATGGCTTTCGGCCAGCAGGACCAGCGCACGCATCCCGATTTCGAGGGGGCTGTTCAGCGGATTCACGCGGCGCCTCCCCTGCACCAGATCAAGCGATTGGCGTTCGCCAGGTGGTGGCATACCCCCTTGCGGTCCAGCGGCCGCACGAACTCGGTGAGGATCGTTTTGGTGAGCTCGACGTTTCCGGAGGCGGCCAGTACCGCTTGCACGCGGTCGTACCCGAACTCGAACCTGCCGGCCGCGACCTCGACCACGATGTCGTAGACGTCATCGAGTATGGCCTCGAAATGCCCGTCCGACGTCGAGTCACGGGCGAACAAGCGTAGCGATTCCGCGCTGTAGAAGGCCTCCCGCTGTCTGCGTAAATGATCGCGTGCCTCGTCGTGTTCGGCGATGCGATCCAGGCTGTCGGCCTGCTCGCCCCAGAGTTCTCCGTAGGCCCACACCAACTGCTGGATGTAGCGGGCCTCCTTCGGGGCGTGCGCGTCAGGCGGGAGCATCCTCTGCGGACGTGGCGCCGGGGGTTGGGGGAAGCGCACCGCCCAGTGCGGCGTGGTCTGGTGCAGCGACAGCATCTCGTCCATGTCGATGGTGGTGAACATGGAGAAGTCCGTGGCCTCGGCGAGCTCGCGGAGTTCGCGCCGTCTCTCGGGGGTAAGCGAGGTGATGACGGGATCGCGGGTGGAAGCCAGCTCCTTGAGGAACTCGGCTTTGGACTCGGTCTTCTTGGACAATCGCCGGACGAGTCGGGGGCCGATGATCGGCGCGACGAAGACGTACTGCTGGGGAATGGTGAAGTGTCCGCTCACGACCGAAGCGAACATCTTACGCATCTCGGGAGCGGCCTTGGACCACGTTAAGGCCTCCCCGTAGTGCTTGCACTGGTAGTTGTGCCAGGCTCCCTCAAGTCCGTCCGGGGTCAGGTAGCCCGCGACATCGACCCCGTGATCGCCTGAACCACCGTGCCGTTGCACTGCGACGTACTTCGTCGCCAGAGCGGGGACCCATTCCTTGACAAACTCCTCGAACTCGTCGGGATCGTACGAGAAGACGATCTTCTTTGGGGATGGCACAGCGTGAGTTCTCAGCCAGGGACCGATGAGGGTCAGCGGTGGCGGATCGCTGTTGTCCGCCTCGGTGTCGACGCCATCAGACACTGCTTCCCAGCCCCCCAAGTCTCGCACGTTCGTGATCAGCTGATCACTCGGGGTCAAGTGATACCACTGTTACCCCGATCGAGAGAAGAGTACGAACCAGGTCTGACCGACCGTGACTCCCTCCAGGGGTAACTGGGGATCCACCCAGAGCGGCGGGAGTCTGAACCTCCCCTGTAGGGATGGGTTTCGAGCCAGGTGGGATTCAGGGCAGTTCCAGCACATACTGGCGCCAGCTGGCGGTCGGCAGGGGCGGTCTTCGGTTCCGCTGGGTCTGCGGGGCTGCGGGGCTGCGGGGTCGTGGTGGGCCGTCACGTGGCGAGTTGGAACTCGGTGTGTGCTGGGGTGGCCAGGACGCGGTGGTTGGGCCGGGTCGAGTTGGTAGTGCAGGCGGCGAATGGGCCGTCGGGGGCGCGGAGTTCGAGCAGGGCCGGGGCGAGGTGGTCGCGGTGCCAGGTGGAGGGACCAGAGAGTCCAGCCTCGGCGTCGGTCATTTGTTGCCACGCGAGCCACAGGCCGTGCAGGCGGGCGACGGCTTCGAGGTGCTTGTCCCACTCATAGCACCAGGGACGGGCGGTGCTGATCTCGCGGCCGTAGACAGGCAGGAGGAGGTGGTCGACCCAGAAGCGCAGAGCGGCGAGTTCGGCGTCGTACGCCTCGGCGGTCAGGGCGAGGATGAATACCGAGGTCGGCTTCTCCGGTTCGGCGGCGACGGCGGGCGGGGTATCGTCGGCCGCCCGGGTTGTGGAGATGGCGGCTTCTTCGGAGGTGAGGTGGTCGAGGAGGACACCGTGCTGGCGGACTTCGGCGATGGTCCGGGCGAGCGCGGAGGCGAGGTCGTGGAGGTCCTCGTCGGGTATGCGGATCGGGTCCGCGGAGGGATCCTGGACAGCTTTGGACATGAAGGTGACCTCTTCCTGGAGGAGAGCGGGGGGGACAGCGGGGGCGGATCGCCGCAGACGCTGACCAAGCCGAGATGGCCTCTGACGCAGGGTGTTGGCTGCCGGGCGCGGTGGTTCTCATCGAGTCATGCAAACTCCTGGAATATCAGCCCAGTTGACCGCTTCGATGTCGCCCGGATTCGGCATGGTGGGTCAGTGTTGGGCCAGGACCCTGGAGGCGTCGGGGCTTGTCTCGGCGCGCCAGTCGGCCCCTGAGGGCAGCCTGGACGCCCAGGTCCGGGCCGCCGTATCCCGAGCACAAGCTCCCGATCAGCGGCCCGCTGCCCGGCATCAGAGGCCCCGAGCCGGCCTGGTCGCCGGGGACGGAGCGGAGGTGGAGGTTTCGGCCAGGCGCTGAGTGAGCGAGAGCCCGGCGATGCTGCTGCGGCCGTGCGCGACACGGAGCCGGTTGGGCAGTGGACTGGTGTTCTGCACTGCTGTCTGCAGGCCGTCGGCGGCCTGGCGAAGGTAGTGCCTGGTGGCTTCCACCTGGTCGCCGATGTGCGATCGGACGGTGCTCGGCTGGTCTCGGGCGTGTCAGAGAGGCGCTGGAGGTAGGCGAGTTGCTTGTGGATCTCGTCGAAGGCGGTGATGGCCTGACCGGTGGGCACAGCTGCAGCGGTGAGTGCCGCGATCGCGGCCCGCTTCTCGGGCGATGGCTTGTCGCTGGCTCGCAGGGAGACCTCTTTGCTCAGGCGCTCGACCAGGTCGCCGAGTTCGGTGAGCCGGTTGGACGCGGCAGACTGGTCAAGGTCTTGGCCCGGTGGGTGGGGATGGGCAACTTGTTGCGCTGGGCGTCGAATTCGATGGCCGGCGCGTGCAGGCAAACGGGTAGGAGAACGTGGTCATGCAGACTCCTCGGGTGTGGTGGGCGAGGCAGCGGGCGCAGTCGTGGTCTGCGGTGGAGCGCGGCGGTGGTGTTCACGAGTGGCTCCTCAGCGGCGGTCGGGCGGCGGGTGTCCAGGTGGAGTCGGGGAGGGCCGGGGCGAGTGGAGTCGGAAGCCGGGGCTGGCTGCGGGCGAGCGCGGCGTCGGCACGCTTCGTCCTGGTGGGCGGATTCGGCGGAGGGGTCTTGGCCTGTGACGCGGTGGCGCGTTGCCAGCGGGTCCTGACCTCGTCGAGCGGGCCGAGGGCGTGCAGCGCGTGGTTGATGAGGCGGCCGGGGGCCAGCGCCTCGTCGCTGGCCAACTCCCGGATCGTGCGGGCCGAAGTGGCGGCAGCGCGGATGATGGAGGAGCGTATGACCCGTTCGCCGAGGTACTCGGCGGAACCGGCGCCCAGCCCGCCGCAGATCTGGCGCAGCCGGTCCACCGTGAGCGTGCCGTCCGTCAGCAGCCTTCGTCGCTGGGCTTCCCAGAGCGCGGTCAGCTGGTCGATCGGCTCACCCCGGTGGTGCAGCGCGCCCAGGCAGCGGTATAGGTGGCCGTGCCCGTGGTCGGCGAAGTCGGCAGGCCGAAGCCAGTCGACCACCTCGTCGACGGCGCCAGGCTGGTTCACCAACACGCACAGCAGGAACTCCTCGTCCGCCGCCTGGTCGGCACCGATCGGTTGATGTGTGCCGGCCGGTGGCAGGGTGGTGGCGGGGGCGGTTGGCCTGGGTTCGGTACCCCAGCGGCGGGCGAGGTCGGCAAGGACATCGGCCAGGATGTCGGCCTGGTGCAGAGCGCCTTCTATCCCGTCTTGGAGGGCGTCCGCGCGGGCGGCCTGGTGGAGGCGGATGGCGTGCTGGGTCACGGCGCGGTGGATCGCGCCTTCCAAAACCATGCGCCCGTACACCGGGGTGTTCCCGGGGCGTGGGCAAGCCGCGACCAGGGTGTGGGCGTAGGAGGCGGTCAGGCCACGGACGTTTCGGCCGGCCTCGGCGACGGTGTCGGTCACCCAGGTGAGCGGCACCTCCTGCCCATCCGCCGCGAACGCGGGATGCTGGTCGGCCTGGAGCTTGCGCATCGCGGCGAACAGCGCCTGGTGGACGGGGCGGAAGAAGTCGTCCGGGGTGAGCCAGGACAGGCGGTCGAGCTGGCCAGGGTCGATCAGGATGCCGCCGAGCACCGCCTGCTCGGCCTGCAGGAGTGGGCTCATCCGCGCCTCTGGCCATCGGGGTCGTACTGGTCAGTGGGAAGGTCGGCGACCGCCTGGTCGGCGGCGGCCATCGCTGCTGCGAACCGGTCCAGTTCGCCGGTGAACGTCGGGTCGGTGGCCAGGATTGCCCCGCTGCCGATGACCAGCCACCACTGGTCGTCGCGCCGGATGACCGGGGAACCGGCCAGTGGACCATAGCCAGAAACAGGAGGTGGAACGGGAGAAGACACGAGGAAGCTCCTGAAAGAGACCGAAGGAGAAGGGAGTTCATGCGGGTTGTATTCGCCGGTGATGGGCGCGGCGGAGCGGCAGGACCAGGTCGAGCAACGGTCCGGCTCGTAGGCCTCCAACTCGGCATCCGGTGGCGTCGAAGAGGTCGCCGCGGCGGCCGCACCGTTCTGCGCGGTGACCTGGCTGATCGGCCCCTCTCCGCGTGCGGACGAACTCGCGAGTGCCACGGGAGGGGACCGGGACCAGGTGCAGATCGCTCATGCCGACAGCCCGAAGTCTTTGTAGGAGGTGGACTTGGCGATGGCGCGGTCGGTGATGGCCTTCGTCGCGCGGGCGGAGGCGGCCCCGATCTCCTTGGCGGAGGGCTCCTTGTACCAGGGGCGCAGGTCGAGCATCGCGGCGCGCAGGCCGGTGGCGAACAGCAGGGCCCGGCCCTTGGGGAGTGCGCGGATGGCGTCGGGTGGCAGGATCCGCTCGGTGCGCATGCTCACGGAGGTGGACTTGCCGCTGTCGCTGGTGGAGACGGAGGTGGTCTGTACGTCGTGGTCGCCGATCATGCGGGAGAGGCGGTCGGCGAAGTCGGCGTCGTCGATGCCCGATCCGATGATTTTGGCAGTGGCGGCGGACCAGAGGGCGTCCATGCCTGCCTCGCCCCAGCAGCGCTGTCCCTGACGGTAGCTCTGAAGGATCGTCATGGGGATGACGCCCCGGCTGCCGAGGTGGCTATAGAGGTCCGGGAGGTCCGAGATGCGGCAGACGTTGGCGGCCTCGTCGAGGACGCAGAGAGCAGGCGGGTCGAGTCGGCCGCCGGAGCGTTCGGCGACTATGACGGCCGCGCGCATCACCGCGTCGGCTGCGGCGGCAATGATCGCCGAGGCCGAGCCGCCGCCGTCCTTGCTGAGCAGGTACAGGGTGTCGCGGGAGGTGGCGAAGTCGGTGGGCTTGAACTCCGGGACGTCCTTGGCCGGGGTGACCCAGGTCGCGATCTCCTGGTCGAGCAGGCAACTCGCGTACTGCCGGGCGGTCTCGAAGATGCCGTCCCTGGTCTCGGTCGCGCCGGAGACGGTGCCCTGGAGCTGGGCGGCGACCGCGTGGTGGCCAGCGTCGGTGAGGAGGTCGACCGGGGTGCGGTCGGCCGGGGAGGAAAGCCAGGCGAGCACGTCCGTGATCGGGCGCTTGGAACTGGCAGCGGCCAGGAACAGCGCGCCGAGCGTGTTCGAGGCGGCCGTCGACCAGAAGTCGGAGCCGTTGGACTCGTCCACACTGGCGGCGACGAAGTGCCCGGCCAGGCGCTTGGCACCGGCGAGGTCGCGGGCGTCCTCGAGGATGTCCCACCACATCTGGCGAGGGTGATGGGCTATCTGCTGCGGGTCGAGCGTCCAGATCGTGCCGACCTTCGCGCGGGCGTCGACCGTGGCGGTGAAGGCATCGCCTGCCGCTTTGTTGGAGGTGAGCAGGACCGGTCCGGGGGCGGCGAGGATGGCGGGGATCGCCAGGCCGGACGTCTTGCCCGACCGGGGTGCCATGATCGCGACGAGGACGTCCTCCCAAGAGGAGCGGACGTCGGCCCTGCCGGGCGAGAGAGCGCCGAGGAGGATGCCGCGATCGGCCGGGGCTATTTCCTTGGGCTTGAGGTCGGACAGGCTAGGCCGGAGACTCTTCGCCTTGGCCGCGATCTCCGGTTCCACAAGCGGGGCGAGGTCCTGCTTGTGGGCGAGCCCGTTCCTGGAGCCACCACGCAGCCGCAGCCAGACGATGAGGACAGCAGCGGTGGCGGCGAGGGTGAGCAGGCCGGGAGTAATCCGTGTACCGATGAGCAGCGCGAGGGGTGTCAGGTGCGGCCAGAGTGTGCCGGGGTGGAGGAGGGCGTCGGCGGGCTTGAACGGGGCCCACGGTCCGGTGCCGACCAGGCTGTTGGTGGTGTTGCCGATCAACCAGACGAGGGTGCCGAAGCCGATGGCGGCGCCGACGGCTGTGAAGAGCACGTAGAGGAGGGCGTCGCTGCCGCTGGTGGTTGAGGGCGCGCTGGTGCGAGGGGTGGGCATGAAGGGTCCAGGAAGAGGCGGAGGGCAACGGTGGGGCGGGGCGCGCGGTGCTCTTCTGGAGGTCATCGCGGAAGCTCCTTCTGGTGGGATGGTCTTCGTTCGGGTGTGGTGACGGTGCCCTGGGGCACCGTCACCGGTGGTCGGGTCAGACGAACGGGTTCTCGGTGGGGCGGTCGCGGTCGGTTGCGGCTTCCAGCAGTTCGGCGAGGTCATCGGGCTCGGATGAGCGCTGGTCGATCCACCATCCGGCCCGGGTGATCGTCCGGGCCGCGTCCTCGATCTGCTCCCAGGCCGCCTCGTCCGTGTCGCCTTCGAGGACGAGCGCGGTGTGGGCGACGGAGAGGATCTGGTGGCGGCAGCGCACGCCCCAGGCGACGGTGCGGCCGGTACCTTCCAGTGGCGGCATCAGGTACTGCTCGGACCAGGCTTCGGATTCGGCCTGTTCCTCAGCACGCTTGGCCGCCAGCCAGGTGGTCTTGTCCTCCGCGCTGTCGTTTCGGGCGGCCTTCCAGCAGTCGGTGCACTCCTGCTTCGCGAGCCATTCGGCGAAGCCGGCGCGGCGGTCTGCGGGACGGTCGGACAGGTCGCGCTCGACCTCGTGCCCGCAGGGGTGCTCGATCGTCCAGACCTTCATTACAGCCATGGTCCTTGCTCCTTAGTCGAGTTGGGGGTCAGTGGCTGCGGACCGTCGCGATGCGGGGATCGACGGGCCGGGATGTCGAGGCGGCGGCGGGCACCGGGACGGCCGTCTTACCGGGCAGGCCGGCCACGGCCGGGCTGGCTGCGAGCGCGGCGGCGCTGACCGGAACCCTGCCGGTACTCAAGCCTTGGCGGGCGTTCGTTGCCGGGGCGGAAGCCTGACGGGTCGCCACGTCCTGGGCAAGGCGAGGCTCTACGGCGACCAGCAGATCGGTGCGCTGCATGACCATGGTGGCCTGGGCGACCCTGCCGAGGGCCTCACTGCGATGGATGGTGATCGGCATGGTGTAGAGGTCGAGTTGGGCGTTGTGCCGCCATCCGTGCTGTTCGAGCATCTGGACCCCGCGGACCGCAGCGTGGGCGGTGTCGGCGGTGGCGGCGATGACGCCGAGCTGGGGGTGCTCGGCGAAGGTGATGTCCGGCTCGGCGAGGTGGTGCCGGGGTCGGGGCCGGATCGGCGCGTCGGGTTCGAACTCGGCGTCGGTGGCGACGGTATATCCGGCGGAGCGCAGCGTCCCAACGGCCTGTGCGGCCCGCTCCCGGCCGAAGGCAGTCTGGTTGGCAAGGGTGTACAGCTGAGGGTGGTCGGGGACGGGCTGGAAGCCGAGGCGTTCGAGCATCCATTGGCTGGCGGGCAGGTCGCGGGGGTTGGTGGCGACGATTCCGTGTTTGGGATGGCGGCCTATGGCAATGTCGGTGGTGTCCAAGGCGAGGTTCCTGGTGTGGTGGGGGAGGAGGGTGCGGCTGGGCGAGCAGGTTCTGCAGGCGGTGGACATGGCGGTCTTCATCAGTGGCCTGGTGATCAGCGGCTGCGGCCGGTTGGCCGGTTGACGACCGGAGCGGTGGTCGGCGCTGGCTGGGGAGCGCCGGTGGCCGGACCATCAGCTGCTGTCGAGCGGGCTCGCGCGGCCGCGACCATTGGTTCGCCGCTCGATGCCACCGGCGCGCTCCTCCCGGCACGGGCCGCTGCCGGAGGAAGCGAGAGATCCCGCTCGGCTTCGGCGAGATCGCTCTGGGCGAGGTCGAGCGCGCCCGCTGCCCTGGACAGCGGCGCGACGACGGAGATCGGGACCTCGCCGGGCGGCTGGCGGTCGGCCCAGGTGGCGGCGTCGGTCAGCAGGTTCGACAGCCCGGGAAGAACGCCGTGGTCCGGGTCGGACAGCACGGCCAGCAGTTCGGTGACGGCCTCGGGGCTGTCGGAACGCCTGATCTCGGAGGCCAGGGACTTGATTTCGCGTGCCGCGGTGCTCGGCCGGAACCGCAGCTCGGGTGCGATGGAGACCTCGTAGCGGGCAGCGGTGAGCATCTCGTAGGCGTGGGTGGCGATCTCGTTTTCCTCGGCCGGTTCGAGGTCATGGGGCACGCGCCACCAGGACGACCGGATCGTGGAGACGGGCAGGAACCCGGCCCGGTGCAGGAGAGCACCGGACAGTTCGTCCCAACTGCCTTCGGCGATCACCCCGGCGCCGGGTTCGTTGACGATGCGCAGAGCAGGAGAGGGCAGCATGGCTGGCTCCTTCGGTGATGGGCAGGCAGCGGGCTGCCGAGCCGGGCGGTGATGACGAGGATCGGCAGGAAACGCTGTTTGGCGGTGCCGGGAATCGGTGGTAGACCACCGGCCGCCGTTCAAGCGGCCAGGACCATGCGGGCATCCGTGTCGAACAGAGAGCGCTCGGCTGGGTGGAGGATGTGCTGCGTGATGAAGCTCCTGCCCGCGACCTTCCACAGTCCCCTGCCCTTGGTGAGGGCGGCCACGGCCTGGGTCTCGACACCGGTCAGGCCGAGCAGGGACGCGGCGGCGGCGAGCTGATCGGGTTCCTGGCGGTAGATGATCCGGGTGGAACAGTCGGCGAGAAGGCCCTCGGCGAGGACGCGCCCGCGCGAGCCCGCGTTACCGGCCGAGAGGAGATCGCTGAGCCGGTGGATCACCATCAGGTTGGCGATGCCGAGTCCTCGGGACAGCTTCCACTGGCTCTGCATGCGCTCCAGTAGGCCGACGTGGCGCATCACCCGCCATGCCTCGTCGTAGATCACCCAGCGTCGGCCACCGTGCGGGTCGGAGAGTGCGGACTCCATCCAGGCGCTCGCGCAGGTCATCGCCAACACGAGCGCTGTGTCGTCGCCCGCGCCGCCGAGCCGGGAGAGGTCGATCGACAGCATCGGCGCTGTGGGATCGAAGGCGACCGTGGACGGTGCGTCGAACATCCCGCTGAGGTCGCCGTGCACCAGGCGGCGCAGCGCGTGGGCGAGATCCTCGGAGGCCGGCCCCATGCGCCCTGCCTGGTCGCCGAGGGCTGCGTCGAGGCGCTCCGGGGAGCCGAGGGCCTGGGCGATTTCGCCGAGCAGCGGCACACTGCCGCGCACCTCGGCGTCGGTGACCACCAGGTCCAGGGCGAGGTCGAGGGCGGTGTGCTCCATCGGGTACAGGTCCCGCTTCAGCACTGTGCGCGCGAGGCCGGCCAGGAGCAGGAGGCGGCGCTTGCGGACCTCGCTCGCCCAGTCGTCCGCGCTCACCGAGGTGGGCCGCGCCGGAGCATCAAGCGGGTTCAGCCTGCCCGGAAGGCCTGGGCCGAGGGCGATGGTGTAGCCGCTGAGTGCCTGCGCGACGGCCGTCCACTCGCCCTTCGGGTCGCACGGGATGTAGGTCCGGTATCCGTGGGCGATCGCCCTGCTGGCAAGGGACTTGGCCAGGGCTGACTTGCCCATGCCGATGATCCCGGCCAGCACCACGTTCGGGTTCGTGAAGCCCTCGATCCGGCCGCTGCTGTAGAGGGAGAACGGGTCGTAGCAGAACGCCGCCTCCGCGTGCACGTCTCGGCCGACGAAGATCCCATCCGCACCCAGGCCGCCTTCCGCGAGGAAGGGGTAGGCGCCGGACGCGGTGGCGGTGGTCATCCGATGCTTGGGCAGGTGGAGTTTGCCGCCGCGCCCGGAGTCCGGGCCGGGCCGCCCGGACGGTGGGTAGGTCGCGCGCAGTTCCAGGTCGAAGTCGTCCTGTTCACCGTGTTCGGACGGAGTCTCGGCGAGGCGGGCCTGGCGGCTAGCCTCGGCGAACTCGGCTCGGGCGGTGCGCTGTTGGGCGCGGCTGGTCTTGCGGGGGACGAACAGCGGGCTGGCGCTGGCGCGGGTCCTGGGCATGGCGGTGTCTCCGGTCGGGAAGGGTGGGATTCAGTGGCGGATGAGGCCGGTGAACGGGTGGTGCAGGTCGGCCGCAGTGGTTCGGCTACGCACGATACGGGCGGCGCGCTGATGACGTTGACAGATCGTCAGCTCCGGGGCACCCTCGGGAAGCCGGGTCTGGCACGCTTCCCGACTGGGCACTCCGCCGCTGCCCGGTCGGGGTGCTGCGTGGTAGGCGGCGTGGACGTGGTCGGCGGCCTGCCACAGGCGGGTACGTGCGGCTTTGAGGTGGTCGCCCTCGATCTCGATCAGTGGCGCGGTCCGGTGGGCGTGTGAGTCGAGCAGGCCGTGCAGGGAGATGAGGTGGGCGTGCAGGGAGTCCAGTTCGGCGCGGCTGGCGACGAGCGGCCCGCCCGGCACGTTCAGTGCGAGATGGAAGTCGAGCGCGGCGGTCGCGTACGGCACGAAGTCCTGCGCGGTGGGGGTGGCGGCGTGCGGCATGACGGTGGCTCTTTCGGCAGTAAGGGACAGGGCCGGCTCAGGCGGCGAGGGCGAGCGGCATGGCGGCGGCGGTGAAGGCGTCGGCCTGCTGCCAGGTGAGCGGGCGCAGATCAAGCTGGGCAGCCACCGCTGCGGTCTCCACGACCGCGCAGGCGGAACGCAGTTCGTCCTCCGAGTCAGCCGAGACGGTCAGCAGGCCGGTCAGAGCGACGTCGGCGTGCCCGGCGATCAACTGGCGCTCGCGGGTCTTGATGTCCTGGTACTCGATCGAGTCAGTCTCGGCGTCGACTTGGCCCCGTCGGGCACGCTCGGCCGCATCCGCGATCACCGACGCCTTCTTGCGCTGGACATCGCGCAGCGCGGCGTCCAGGCCCTTCGGCTCGTAGGAGAGGCTGAGGGTTCGGCGGACCCCGGCCGTGAAGAGGAGCTGGTGCAGGAAGCCCGCGCCTGTCTCGGTCCTGGGCCAGTTCTCGACCCAGTACGTGGTGTGGAAGGCAGAGTCAGTGGCGATGTGGTCGGCCTTCTCGACCACGACCACCGGACCGGCAGCAGCCGGGTCGGCCTCGGGCCGGCCGGTGGCGGACCAGCGGTCGAGTGCGGCAAGGGCCTTGGGGTCGTAGGCGGTGCGGACGACGGCCGCGATCTCGGTGGCGGACAGCCAGCCGGTCGGGTTGAGCCCGGCGGTCCGGGCGGCCTGGTCGAAGGTCGCGGTGAGCTGGGCGAGGACGCTGAAACTGCCCGTCAGGCCGCCGCCAGCCTGCTTGATCAGCCGCTTGGTGGCCCGGGTGTCGAGGGCGACGGCGACGTACGCCTCGTGCGGGGCGGCGGCGGGGCCGGCGCTCTGGATCAGCTCACTGTAGATCTGGCCCGCGAGCGGTGCGTCGGATTTTCCGTGATCCTCCCAGTAGCGGCGAAGCGCGTCACCGCTGTCCGGCACCGTGCGCTCGATCACCTGGATCCGGGCAATGTGGCCGGTGCGGGCGAGTGCGGCAAGGGCGCGTCCCCACCCGGCGACTTTGGCGTTCTGGTTGGCTGGGTCCAGCAGGGCGTAGGCGCGGCTGGAGACCTTGACGACGGCGGTCAGGGTGCCTGCGTGCGGGTCGTGGACGGCTCCGTGCCGGCGGTCGGGGGCGGTGACCACGCGCAGGCTGGCGGCGGTGCCGGGCAGGTGCAGCAGGCCCTCGCGGACCGGTCGGCACGAGGGGCGGGCGAGCCAGATCACCTGACCCCGCATGCGTCGCAGCGAGTACCTGGTGACGATCGGCGCCCAGTCGGCCAGCGAGCGGCCTCGGTAGCGGACGAAGACGAAGAGGGCGATGGCGGCCCAGAGCGGTGTGAGTTCGAGCGCGCCGACCACGCCGCAGGCGAGGACGACGCCGAGCAGGAGCAGGCCGGTGACGGCGGAGGCGATCAGCTGTGGAGCGGCCAGGCCGAGGAGGATGCCGCGTCGGCTTCGGTGCGGGAACTTCACGGTGGCCGGGGCTGGGGCCTCGGTGGTGTCAGACATCGGGTATCCAGGTGGTGCGAGCGGGCGAGGAGGGGCGGGGGACACGGCGCTCTTCTGGACTTCATGACGAGACTCCTGTTCGACGGGCGGAGGTGCGGTGGGGGATCGGGCGGGCTGAGGCCATGGCCGCAGCCCGCCCGGGGAAGGGTGGTGGTCAGGTGCCCGAGGCGGGCGGCTGGTTCGGGAAGGCCCAGCGCGCCGGTGTCGGCGAGCCGGTCGAGGACGGCCCATTGATCGACGGTGGGGTAGCCGGGCGGTCGGTGTCGAGTCCGTCTGCCGCAACTACCAGAGCCGGTCCGGAGATCGGCGAACCGCTGGGTGCCGGTCCGGCATGGGAGACCGTGCCTGCGGCGGCGAGGGAATCCCCCAGGGAAGGGGCCGCCGGGACGGACTGGCCGGCAGGGCCGTTGTCGGTGGGCATGGCACTGGGCGCGGAACCGCCCTCGGCAGCGGCCTGGGCCGGGCGGGTGATCAGTGGCGGGATGCCGGGGCGCTGGACCAAGGCCCGGCCCTTGTCACCGGCAGCGTTCGAGTTCTCGCCGAACCGGAACTTGGTCTGCGGCTGCGGCGCACCGGCGTCGATGCCCTCCTTGCTGAACCGGCCACCGCCGGAGGGGTCGATCCCGGACGCGACGCCGTCCTTGCCCATGCCCGGGACCTGGCCGGGACCCTGCGGTGCCGGGCCGCCGCCACCCGACTGCATCGCGAGGCTGCCCGCGGTCTTCGCGGCGCCTGCGGCGACCGCCATACCGGCGACTCCAGTGCGGTGCAGGTCGTCGTGGCCTCCGCCGTCGGTCGCCCAGCGGACGAACTTGTAGGTGGCGTACGGGCACAGCAGCACCAGGACCATCACGACGATGCCCGCCAGGGCATCAGACAGGGCGCCCATGCCGTCCTTGGCGTCCGACTTGCCCATGGCGCTGACGCCGATGAGGAACACCACGGTCATCAGGAGCTTGCTGACGACGAGGGTGGCGGTGGCCTCGATCCAGCCGCGCCGCCAGCGCTTGGCGACCTCCCAGCCGCCGCCGGCCCCGGCGAACACCGCGAGAGTGACGAGGACCAGGACGCCGACCTTGCGGGCGATCATCACGCCCCAGTACATGAACGCGCCGATCGCACAGCCGATGGCGACCAGGGTGGGGATGGCCCAGCCGAGTTGGTACATCGCACCGAGCTCCGAGACCTTCACGATCCGCCGGACCGCGTCGTCCACGCTCGTGTTAGCGGCTTGGAACAGTCCGGCGGACAGCGCGTCGACCACGGTGATCGCCACGGTGGTGAAGCTGATGGCGCTGAAGCTGAACAGGACGCCGGTCATCGTGCCCCACGCCGCCTGGGCGAGTGCCCTCTCGTCCCTGCGCCAGGCGGCGAGTATGAGTTGCAGACAGAACGTCCCGACGGTCAGCGCGAGGCCGATCGGGAGCAGGAGTTGGTAGTTGTCCCGGAACCATCCGGCGTTCAGGTCGATACCGGTCGTCGCGTCGACCGCTTTCGAGGCGAGGTCCGCGGCGCTCGACGCCAGCTCACCCATCGACTTGGCGATCCACGCGCCGATGCCGTCCGTGACGGACTTGCCGGGGTCGCTCACGAAGTTGACGCCGTCGACGACGTTGCAGACCTGGTTCATCAGGGGGTAGTCGCAGACTCCCATGGGGATACCTCCTTTCAAGGGGTCGTGGTCAGGGCGCGACGGCCGGCAGGACGCCGACGAGAGCGCAGTTCCGGGACGGGCGGCACTGGACCGCGAGCGTCGTCGTCCGGTCCTCGGCACCACCGGCGGGCGAGCCGTTCCAGGCAATGGACTGCTTGCCGGAGACCGTGACGGCGTAGATGTAGGCCTGGGCGATCGCCCCGGGATCGGCCTGGAGGGCCTTGGTGAACGAGTCCGGGAAGTGAGCCTCGTTCACGACAGCGGTCGCGAACTGGCCGTTGTCGGCCATCCGCCCCCACAGCACCGGCGAGGGGACCTGGCTGTTGACCGAGGTGGTATCGGCGTACTTTTCCTCGCCGGTCAGCCACGTGTGCAGCGCGGCCAGCAGCTCCGGCTGGGAGTACGCGCGGGTGTCGTACGACCACAGCGTGGCGGCTGCCGCCTTGCCGAACGCGATCGGATCGCGCGTGGCCGGCGGATGCGGCAGTGCACCCTGGCCACCGGAAGCCGACGGCGACGCCGAGCCGAGGACGGGTACCGGGGCTGACGCCGAACTTCCAGGCCGGGCAGCGCTCTTGGCGGAGGTCCTGTCGTCCCGGGTGAGGTAGGCGAACAGGCCGGCGAGGGCGATGAGAGTGGCAAGAACAGCGGTGCCGAGCAGCGCCCGGCGGCGCACGGGGGATGCGCCGCCGGGGTTCGTGGAACGGTGAGGCATCAGTGGACCTGGGTCCCCAGCGTGCTGAAGAACGCCACCACGCCATTCGCCGCGCCCAACAGCAGGGCGGCGCCCGAGCTGACCAGGACACCCTTCTTGCCGTTGGCCTCGGCCTGGTGACCGCCCGAGTGGTGGCCCCAGGCCCACACGCCCGCGCTCACCGCGAGCGCTCCCACAACCGCGATGATCCCGAACAGATTGAGGGAGCCCATCACCTGCTTGAGCACGGCGAGGCCTGGCAAGCCGCCCTCGTTGGGGGAGATCCCCGGGTCATAGGCGAGCTGTACGACCTTGTCGGTCAGAATCACTATGCAACTCCAGTTCGAATTTTGGCACGCAAAAGCGGGCCTGGAAAGAGCGAGAGGGGGGAGGGCGCCGGTCAGACGACTCGGCGGGCCGCGAGAATCTGCGATTTCCAACTGGCCAGGGTCGAGATCTTGACCACGTCACCGGTGTGCGGCGCCTGCACGATCAGCCCCGATCCGATGAACATCCCAACGTGCTCAGGGACTTCGGCCGTGCCCTCGACGAACAGCAGATCACCGGCCCTGAGGGCATCCACCGAGACTGGCTGGCCCTCCTTGACCTGCGTGTACGTGGTCCGCGTGAGCGCGACCCCACCCGCCCGGTAGGACGCCTGCATCAGGCTGCTGCAGTCGCACCGGCCCATCGGATCGGGCCCGTGCGGAGCACTGCACTCGCCACCCCACTGGTACGGCGTGCCGAGCTGCCCGAGCGCCCACCGGATTGCCGTGTGCACCTGCGGCGGCGCATCGACTGGAATTGCGTAGCCGGCCGGCAACACCCCGGCGGGGATGGTCCCGAAACCGCTGCCGTCACCGCCGGTTGTACACCCGCCACCCGACGGACTCGGCCCAGGACTGCTGCCACCCCCAACAGGGCCGGACGATGACGGTTCGCCAGCCTTCGCCAGCAGCGGCGCGATCGCCTTCTGCAACGCGGTCGCCAGGGGTTCCCACTTGGCGTAGGCATCCGGAAAACCGGAGCGCTGCACCGTTTGGGCGGCCTGAGTGACGGTCATCGACTCCCAGCCCGACACCTGCTGAAGCGCCGAGTAGAACTCCGTGGAAGCGTGCACCGGGTCGAGGACCTGCTCCGCAGTTCCCCAGCCCTGCGACGGCCGCTGCTGGAACAAGCCCAGGCTGTCGCGGTCGCCGTAGGTGAGGATCCGCAGCCCGCTCTCCTGCAGAGCGGTCGCCAGCGCGACGACCTGCCCCCGGACCGGGATGTGCATCGCAACACCGGTCGCCTGGATCGCCTTGGCGTTCGGTATCTGTTCCGCAGGGCTATCCAGACCCGGGACGGAGACCACGCTGAACCCGTCGCCACCATCCAAGATGGCCTTCACCTGAGAGGCCACCGCCGCCGTATCCAAAACCTGCGCACCACTGGTAGAGCAGGCAGCGGACGCGTTACCAGCAGCCACCAAGACGATCGGAACGGCAAGCAGCAGTGGTGCGGCGGCGAGACCTACGACAGCTCCCGCGGTCCTCCTCATCGCAGCCGCCGTGCGCCACGCTGAAGAGCGTTGAGGGCACGAGGGGTTGAATCCGACAGCAGGTAAATCAGGGCATGCTGCATCGCAGCGGCTCCTCGCTTGTCGTAGGAGGCGCGGTGCAGGCTCCTCGTCGAAAAGCCGCCGGCACCGCGCCGTTGTGAATCCGCCTTCGAAGGTGGCCCGGGGTCAGAGAAGTTGGTAGCTCCCCGACACCGGTTTCAGATAGCGCGCGGCAGTCAGCCGCACTCGTAATCTCAGGCGGTACACGGAGATCCTCACGGTAGATCAGGAAGCGAATTCGGATATGAAGCCGCGCGATTGGACGCGACCGCAGATCAGCACGGCTAGCCAAGAGTGGGGGCAAAGTTCCCGCATCGGTGACACGGCGAGACACTAGGCGGAGATTCCGGTCGAACCAAGCGACCCAGTAATCGATCTCCAACCGGGCAGGCTGCTCATTTGGTGCGACCGGAAATCACGGTTACCGTTCGCCGCATCCCCGCTCTGAGGGGCCGACCGCGCAGGCGTCGCTCGGGGCGGTCGCCGGGACCGCGTCCGGTGGACGACCGGCGCTGTCTGCAGGGCATCCTGTTCGTCCTGTACACCGGGACCACCTGGCAGCAGCTGCTCATCGAGCTGGGCTTCGGCTCTGGACAGACCTGCTGTCGCCGTCTGGGTCCATGGCAGGAGGCCGGGGTGCTCGAGGCCCTACACCGCATACTCCTGGCCGAGTTGAACGCGGCCGGGCAGATCGACTGGACGCGCGCCCGTGTGGACGCCTCACACGTGCGCGCGAAAAAAGAGGCGAGACGACCGGCCCCTCGCCGGTAGACCGCCGCAAGACCGGCAGCAAACACCCCCTGATCAGCGATGGCGGCATCCCCTTCCGCGTGGTCACCACCGCTGCCAACGTCGATGGCGTCACCCAGACACTCGCCCTGGTCGACGGCATCCCACCCGTCGCCGGCCGCGTCGGCCACCCACGCAAACGGCCTGACGCCCTCCTCGGTGACAAGGGCTACGACAGCAACCTCAACCGCTGCGAACTGCGGAAACGTCGCATCCTGCCGATCATCTCCTGCAAGGGCGTCCGAGACATCATCGGTCTCGGCGAGTTCCGCTACGTCGTGGAGCAGACCTTCGCCCAGCTCCACCAGTTCAAGCGCCTCGCCGTCCGGTGGGAACGACTCCTCGACCTCCACAACGCCTTCGTCTCACTCGCATGTGGACTCATCTGCTGGCGACGTCCGAACGAGCAGGCCGCGTGATCGTATGACGAGTTCTGTGTGACGGTTCGATCCGGCCGGGTTTCAGATCCGCCAGGAGTCAGCGCCCTGTCGGTCGAAGATCGGCACGAGAGTACCGTTGCCCCGTTCTGTCGGAGCGGATCGGGGGAGGTGTGCCATGCCCAACAGTCGGATCATCGCATCGGCACTGAACGGCGACGCGGAGGAACTGAGACGCATCGTCGGACCGGGCGGTCTCGTGTGCGTCGCTCCCGGCCTGTCGAGCGTGTTCGTGGTCCGGACCACCGCCGACGGAGCGCAGACGGCAACAGTCGCCCTTCCCGGCAGCACCACGTTCGTTCCGCTGCCCAGGTCGTTCCAGGTGTGCCACATCGGTCACGACAGCGAGCGCTTCACCCTGACCAGCGCCGACGGGCGGTCCGTGACCGGCACGCCACGGCAGTTCAGCGCCTACTACAAGGTGATCGCCGAGAAGTACAACCCTCGGTACGAGGAGCACGTCGAGGAAGCCTTTCTGGCTACCAACCTGCTCCCGGACGGCCTGCCGTCGCCTCGCCTCCTCCACGTGGACACCGACCCGGCGCTGGGCGAGCTCCGGGCAGAGGGCCGGATCGCCGAGAGCTCGGTGACGGCCGCGGGGCAGCAGCTGGAGATGTGGTTCGACTGCGCCGGCCCGGAGAAGATCGCCGAACTGCTGCCCCATGCCCGACGATTGGTGGCCGACTTCGAACGCATCCGCCGGGACGGCACGGAGTTCATCTGGACCACGTTCGCGGAGGGTGACGAGACCGAGGAGGAGAAGGCCCGCTTCCCCGAGGTCATGACGCCGAACACGCTGGTCGTCTACCGCTCGGGAGACTTCGAAGTCCACTTCGGTGAGCCCGGGAGCCGCTACTTCATGGACGGCTACTGGCCGGCCGTCCAGTACCGCGCCGACATGACGCCCGTCCACGTCACGGTGGAGGCCTGACCACATCGACCCTCAGCGGTGTCTGGTGCGGTGGCCGACCAGGCCACACCCACAAGACCGTGTTACGAGCTCCGAGCGAGACGCCCGGATGCCGCTGACCCTCCAAGGGTCCGGCCACTGCTCTCGGCGATGGCTTCGGCGGACGGGCGGCCCCAAGTGGTCGGCTCCGGAAGACCTTCGGGGGCTGACTCCGGAGCCGGTCGTGGGCCCCGCCGCTGAGGTGCTGAGGTGCTGAGGTGCTGAGGATCGGTGATCCGGGTCCGGTTCGTTTCGAGTCAGGCTCGCGATCAAGTGGTGAGGGCGAAGTGCCGCTGGTCGGGGGTGGTGTAGGGGTGGTCGTGCCCGCGGGCGGCGTGGAAGCGTCAAGCCTTGCCGCTGACCTGCGGATCCTGTTGTTCCGTCAGTTTCGTTGCAGAGAAAGTCGATCATGATTGAATGCTGCGCGTCGCGGCGCTCGGGGTGCTGATGGCGCGCGCGCCCGGTCTCTCGTCGCGATGTGATGCGGGTCATATCGGCCCCATGTCACGAACGGAAGGGCAGCTTGCGTCTGGTGGTCGTCCGCACGGCGGGAACGACCGACACGAAAGAGACAGCAGAGCGATGAACGCGACAGCAGCGCAGCAGCACGAGGTCCTGATCCTGGGCGCCGGCTACGCCGGGCTCTCCGCCGCGATCCAGCTCGCGGCCCGCACCAGGAAGCGCGGTGACCTGCGAGTGACACTGGTCAACCCGTACGACACCTTCACCGAGCGGCTCCGACTGCACATGACCGCCACCGGCCAGGAAACGGCCGAGATGAACATCCCGGAGCTGCTGGACGGCACCGGCGCCGCCTTCGTCCGCGGCTGGGTCACCGCCGTGGATGCCGAGGCGAAGACCGTCCGGATCGACGACGACCGGGTCCTGCGCTACGACACCCTGGTCTACGGCCTGGGCAGCATCGCGGACACCGGCGTTGTCCCCGGCGTGGACGACCACGCCTACACCCTCAACAGCCCGGAGGACGCCGCCGTCCTTGCCGACCGGCTGACCCGGCTCGACGGGGGGACAGTCGTGGTCGGCGGCAGCGGCCTCACCGGTGTCGAGGCCGCCGCGGAGATCGCCGAGCAGCACCCAGAGCTCCAGGTGGTGTTGCTGGGTCGGGGGGAGCCGGGCGCGAGCATGCACCCGAGGGCCAAGGCCTACCTGGACGCGGCGCTCGGCCGGCTCGGCGTGCGGGTGAGCAGTGGCGCCGAGGTGGTCAAGGTGCTGCCGGACGGCGTCGAGCTCGCGGACGGCTCCAGCATCCCGGCGGCCGCGGTGTTGTGGACCAGCGGCACCCGCGTCTCGCCGCTGGCCGCCGCCGCGGGCCTGACCGTCGACGAACGCGGCCGGGTGGTCACCGACAGCGCGCTGCGCTCGGTCTCCCACCCGGATGTCTACGCCGTGGGCGACGCGGCGGCGATCCGTCAGGGCTACGGCGTGATGCACGGGACCTGCCAGAGCGGCATGCCCACCGGCGTGCACGCGGCCCTCTCGATCCTGCGGGTGCTGGCCGGCAAGGCGCCCAAGCCCTTTCGCTTCGGCTACTACCACACACCCGTCAGCCTGGGCCGGAACGACGCCGTCGTGCAGTTCACCCGTCCCGACGACAGCCCGCGCCGGCTCGTGCTGACCGGCAAGCGGGCCGCGAGGTACAAGGAGACGGTCACCGCCGCACCGTGGCCGACCTTCGCCCGCATGAAGAAGATGCCCGCCTCGGGCGCGTTCTGGCCGCACGGCGGCCGCTACACCCGGATCAGGAGCGCCAAGTGACCCAGCCGCAACAGGCCAACCCCGACCAGCTCGCCTTCCAGCAGTACCGCACCCTGCTCTTCTCCGTCGCCTACCGCATCCTCGGCACTGCCGCCGACGCCGAGGACGTGGTCCAGGACGCCTGGCTCAAGTGGTCGGCGGCTGACCGTTCCCAGGTCGCCGACCCCAAGGCCTACCTGACCCGGATCGTCTCCAACCTGGCGGTGGAGCGGCTCCGTTCGACCCGCCACCAGCGCGAGACCTACGTCGGGCCCTGGCTGCCCGAGCCGATCCTCACGGGCCCGGACACCGCCGACGGCGTCGCCACGGCGGACTCGGTCTCCATGGCCCTGCTGGTCGTCCTGGAGACGCTGAGCCCCGTGGAGCGCGCGGTCTTCGTGCTGAAGGAGGTCTTCGCCTTCAGCTACGCGGAGATCGCGGACGCGGTGGACCGCTCGGAGCCGGCGGTCCGGCAGGCCGCGCACCGCGCCCGGGAGCACGTCCAGGCCCGCCGGCCTCGTTTCACCGCGGACCGCGCCCGCCAACGCGACGTCACCGAACGTTTCTTCGCGGCGGCGACGGGCGGCGACATCAACACCCTCATGGAGTTGCTCTCCCCGGACGTGACGCTGTGGACCGACGGCGGCGGCAAGGTCCGCCAGGCCCTCAAGCCGGTCATCGGCCTGGAGACCGTGGCCCGTTGGTTCGCCGCGCTCGGCACCGTGACCTACCAGGGCATCGAGCCCGGGCAGATGCGGGCAGAGCTCACCTGGATCAACGGCGGCCCGGGCGTGGTCTTCCGCGGCCCGGACCGCGTGGTCGCCACGCTGACCTTCGACTTCGACCGGGAAGGCCGCATCTCGACCATCCACAACGTGGCCAACCCCGACAAGCTCCACGCCGTCGCCGACGGCACTCGGTACGAACTCTCCTGAGCCGCCCGATCGAAATCGACGCCCGCCGGAATCCCCGTGAACGCCCGGCCGCGCTGCCCCGGCACGGGTCGGGCCCAGGGGGAAGCGGATGCGGCAGGCTGTGGCCGTCGTGATCCACCTTGATGGCGAATCCGAAGCCGAACAGGAGAAGAGCGAGCAGCAGTACCAGGACGAGAGCGAGCATCGCCGGGTTCCTCAGACGATGGGATGATTCGCTGCTCGGAAGCCCCAGTTGCGCCGTGTCATGCCCCCGTGCCGGGCACGCGTCCAGCTGGCCAGGGCGGGCTCGCGCGGCGTGGGCCGAGGATTGCGCGACACGCCGCCTTCGAGGCGAATGGGGTGGCTTCCAAGCCTGGCACCATACGAACAGCGCGTGCCGCCCAAGGGGCAGGACTACCGCCACGCTCCGGATGGTTGTCGCATTCAGGGCTGACGGGTGGTCTGTTACGGGCTGCGCCGCTGGGGCATACGGCTGCGGTGCCAGGAAAGCGGCTACCGATCAGGGAGGCGCAGTGCTGTTGCTGTGGCTGGGCGTGTTCGGCGGGTACGGACTCGGGGCGGTGGTGACGGCCCGCGCTGTCTTCGAACGTGGCAGATCCGGCTATCTCGCCAGCGCCGCACCCGGCCGGGGCAACGAGCGAGCGGTGGGCGAGTTCGAGCAGCAAGAGCGCCAGCACATCGAGGTGATCGCCCTGTTCTGCGGGCTGCTGTGGGTGACCGCCGTCCCCGCGCTGCTGCTGAGGCACATCGTGGCGCGACTGGCCCTGGCGCGTCCGTGCGCCGGCCGGAACGCGGAGGCGGTTCGCGAGCGCATCGACGAACTGGAACGCTCGCTCGGCCTGGGTGCGTATGCCGACAGCGGCTGCCGTGCCGCCCGCAGATAGCCACTGCGCAGCACCCCGAACCAAGGCGTCGGGCGAGCACGGCACGCGGTCAGCCGGCACGGCACGTCGCACCACCTCGGCGCTCACCGCCCAGCTCGCCGTCTTCGGCATGCGTTCACGATCGGCGCCGACAAGCTGCAGGGCCAGGGCTTCGCGCTGTTCGGTGACCTGGACTCGATGGTCTTCGCCCGGCAGGCCGACATCGTCCAGCTGACGTACCTGAGCCGGCACAACAACGCGTGCACCGAGGCCGGGTTCAGGGCGACTTGCGGGCCGAGCGAAGCTGACGCGGGAGCAGCCGGGTCTGCCGGCCGGTGGGCTCCGTCACGACCTGCAGGTTCGCGGGTCCGGTTGGCCGTCAGGTGCTTGCCGTCATGGCGGTCCGGTCCGTGCGGAGGGGTATCTGGCCGGCCTGTAGTTGGTCTGCTGCTGGCGGAACGTGTGGCCGAGGTGATGTTGCAGGCGGATGTGGCGGAACTGGTACACGGCGCCGGTCTGGCGCAGTACTCCGCGGTGGTAGGCGTCGTCCAGGAAGGCGGCCGTGTTCCAGGGCAGTTTGCCGGTCAGCGGCAGCCAGAGGCGGGACAGTACGATCCACTGTCCCCAGGCGGTGAAGGCGAGGGCGTAGGAGGTTGCGCCGCCGAGCCCGGCGATCGTGCCGATGAACAGCGCGTCGGACAGTCCCCAGTTCAGCCGGCCGAGCGGGCCTTGGAGCAGGTCGACGACCAGGAATCCGCCGCCCGCGATCGAGAGGGTGAACGTCGGGGCCATGACGAGGATCTGGCGGTGCACCGTCGCGCGGTTGGCGGAGAGCAGGCTGAGCGGGGTGGCCGCGGAGGTGACGTCCACGGGGGCTTCGAGTGCGGCCGTGAGTCCGAAGACCAGTCCGGAGGCCGTGCCGAAGATCAGCCCGAAGCACAGCATGTTGATCAGGGTTGCTTCGATCGCAGTGGGGTTGGTGAGCGGGAGTCCCGGGTACAGCGCGCGTTCGAGGGTGAGGGCGCACGCGCATCCGACGCCTGAGACGAATCCGCCGAGGAGGCCGTCCCCAAGGCGGCGGATGAGTATTCGGTTCGGGCGGTGGCCGATGTTGTCGTGGGTGCCGGGCAGCCGCAGCCGTACGCGGGCCGGTTCGAAGACCGCCGGGCGGCCGACGGTGGTCACGATGGCGTACACGGATCCGAAGGCGAGGCCGGTGCCGGGCCCCATGAGGATCCCTTGCAGGAGGGCCTCGCCGATTCCGTACGGGGTCATGAGCGGGCTGATGAGCCAGTCGGCCAGGGTGACGCACAGCGTGGTGGCCAGCACGACGGCCAGGATGCGGGTGGGGCGTGGCAGTGAGTCGCTGATCTGCCACCAGGCGAGATCCTGCCGCTCGCGGTCGAGCCGGACCAGGTGGTGGGCGAGGAAGCCGAGCCAGTGCTGGGCGCGCTCGGCGTCCCAGTCTCGCTGTCGGCGCTGGTGGCCGGCGCCGGCCTGCTCGGGGGCGCGGCGCCGGTAGACGGCCGGTACGAAGCCCGCCAGCAGGTGCTCCTCCAGCGACCTCGTGGTGGGGAATCGCTCGGCGTCCAGCAGTTCGTCCGGGGCCCGGCCCGGCGTCTCGCTGTACATGGTGCGCGCCAGGGTGACCATCAGCGGGGTGGTCAGCACCTCGGCGAGGTTCGCGCTCGCCCGGGTTTCCCGGGTGCGCAGCTTTTCGAGGACTTCGTCCCACACCGCCCCGGTCCCACCGTCGCCGTCCTCGCCGCCGTCCGCGACCGTGCGAGCGGTTCGGGGCAAGTAGGTCATGAGGGTGTCGACAGTGAGGTCGGTGAGCTCGATGCCGGCCGCCCAGACCAGCGGTGCGCGCGCCGCGCTGACGGCCTCGGCGTACTCGTCACGTCGGCTGGTGAGGACGAGCGGCAGCGAGGTGGTGTTGAGTGCCTCAAGTGCCGCGCGTCGCAGGCCCTCCGCGATCTCGTCGAATCCGTCCAGGACCGGGAGGATCAGGTCGGCGTCGACCAGCGCGGAGGCCATGGTCGAGCCGCCGGGGCTCCGGCGAGCCAGGTGCGGGTGGTCCCGCAGCAGCCGATCGATCAGCCAGTCCCGCAGCGCGGTGGTCGTCGGATCCCAGGAGCCGAGACTGAAGATGACCGGCACCCGGCCAGGAACGGCCGAGGCTTCGAGGAAGTCCAGGACGAACCTGATGGTGAGGATCGATTTGCCCGAGCCGGCCCGGCCGAGAACCACCAGCCGTCCGGACTCGATCCGCCGGTAGACCTCCGCCACACTCCGCAGGTCACCGCTCAGGTCCATCTGACGCGGCACCACCCCCGGTCCGAGGCGCTGGATGTTCTCCGAACGGTCCGTCAGACGCACGGGCGCCTGCTGCCAGCGCACCGGCAGCGGAAACGGATCATGGACCCGGCGCTGCTCCTCCTCACGCCGCCAGCGACGCCTGATCTCGATCGCCAACTCCTGCACGGCGTCCGCGATTGCGCCGTGCACCGGAAACGGCCCCGGGACCGTGGCAGCGGCGGAAGGGACAGGCGGAGCAGCGGTCGGGCCGGGCGGAGCGGCAGTCGGGTCGGGCCGAGCAGCGGTCGGGTCGGGCCGAGCAGCGGTCGGGTCGGGCGAACCGGGATCCGGTTCAAGCGCCGCGGCGGACGTTGACCCCTGCGCTCTCGCGAGCGTGGCCGCCAGCAGCCGCCGATCCTCCAGCCCGGCATCGAGGGCGTCCGCCAACAAATTGAGCGTTCCCACCCGGTAGTCAGTGGACCTGCCGGTCTCCAGCCGGCGGATGGTACGAACGCTCACCCCGGACCGTTCCGCCACCTGTTCCTGCGTCAGCCCCGCCTGCTTCCGCAGTCGACGTAACAGCGTGCCGAGCTGATTCGTCACTGGATGCCTCTCTACTCGCCGAAGTCACCGGCCGGAGCTTACCGAGCCGACCGGACATGGATGGCCGGTTCCTTGACCTGTTCGCCGATCTGCACGAACTCCACCATCAGTGGCGAGGTGGCCGCCTGGACCGCGACAGATCGGCAGGAGGTCGGCGCCTCGTCACCAACACGACCGACCTGGGTCGATCACAGGCGAGTGAGAGCGGAGGAGGCGGATCCGAATGACGGATATCGGACATGGCGGGGCTCGGTCCACAGGCGCGGGGACCTCGTCGGCAGAGGTTCCCGAGGAGGTCGGCCGGCTGGCAGCGGCCAACGGGCTCGGCGAGCTGCTCGACGTTCGGCGCGGGATCTCGCCGAAGCGCGCGGTGGCGGTGGGATGGGGAACCGCAGCCGTATCCCTGGCGCTGGTGCTCGCGCTGGGCTCCGAGACCGTCAAGACCTCGATGTTCTCCTTCGCCCACTCGATCCTGCACGCGCTGACCATCGCCTTCCTGTTCATGACCGTCGGCGGCATCGGCTACGGCGTCCGGGGCCTCGTCGCCGGCGCCCGGGCGCAGTACCTGTACGCCGACGGAATCGTGCACCTGAGCAGGTCCGGCCCGCGTGCCGTCAAGTGGCCGGACGTCGCCCAACTGCGGAGCGTCCACCAGCGCGGCGACCAGAGCACCGTGGGCCGGGTCGTCGGCTACCGGCTGGAGCCCCGCGACGGCGCCGCGTTCCTCATCCCGCTGGTCCTGGTGGACGGCCGCGACGCGTTCGTCGACCAGGTCGTCGCCGCCGTCCGCCGGCACAATCGTCCGATCATCTGAAGGAGTTCCCATGTCCGAGCACGACACCGCCGCCTCGCCGACCGATCCGGCGGCCCCCCAGCCGCCGTACGCGAGCGGTCCCGCGCCGTACAACGTCGTCTCCCCGCAGCAGCGGGCGATCTGGGAGACCAAGGGCAGGCGCGCAATCGGTTTCGGCGTGGCCTGGCTCGTCGGCGGCCTGCTCGTCACCGTCGTGACGTATTCGCAGGCCCAGGGCGGCGGCGTGTACTTCGTCGCCTGGGGTCCGGTCCTGTACGGCGTCTACCGGATCGTCACGGGCCGGCAGCTCCTGAACAAGAGCCGCAGCTGACCCGGCAGGTCGGCAACCGTACCGAAGGCGAACGGGGAGTGGGGATGAGCACGGCCAAGAGCTCGACAGCGGCGCGAGTCCTGCTGATCCTGCTGATGCTCGTGGGGCTCGGCCTGGTACCGCGGGCGGCCTCGGCGCAGCCGGCGGACGCCGCGAACGACTACCGGGGGGAGGTACTCCCGTACTTCGACGACGGCCTGAGCGTCCTGGCGTTCCGCTTCCGGGACCGCCTGGGAAGCAGCTTCAGTGAGAACTCGAACGTCGCGGTCGCACTGATCGATCCGCGGGGCCTGTCCCAGAAGCAACTCGACGACCTGGTGGCCAGGAAGCCCAGCCAGGCCGACAACGGTCCCAAGGTCGGCTACACCACCGTGCCGACCTTCATGATGCGCGACTACCTGCCTGACGGCGCGCACGCCCAGCTCACCGGTGACCCGAACAACCGGGCGTCGGAACTGCTCGTGATCAGCGCGATGAGCTTCAGCGCATCGACCTACCGGGACAAAGGACTGCACTCCGAGG
Organism: Kitasatospora sp. NPDC056138; assembly: GCF_042264695.1. Lineage (NCBI taxonomy): Bacteria > Bacillati > Actinomycetota > Actinomycetes > Kitasatosporales > Streptomycetaceae > Kitasatospora > Kitasatospora sp. NPDC056138. The sequence goes on from NZ_JBHJVK010000041.1 coordinate 46,981, forward strand.
TCTTCATCAACCAACAACTGGCACTGCTGCGCGAGACGTACCCCGGCGTCGCCCTGACGATGCTGACCGAGTACTCCGAGCGAGCCTTCTGCGAGGCCTGTGATCCGCAGGTGCCGGACTCCGTCCGGGCCTTCTACTCCAGGCCCTACGGGCTCACCCGGTCGCAGATCCACCAGCGCGACGCCGAACTGGCGAGCGCCGGCACGAAGGAACAGCGCGAAGCCGTCCAGAAGCGCTTCGACGAGCTGGAGAAGTTGACGAACCAGAACACCCGGCTGCTGCTCAGTAAGGACATCTCCGCCGCTCGCGCGAGCCAGTCCCGGCTCGACCAGCAGGAGGCCGCAGCCAACACCGAGTTCAGCCCGCCCTGCCCACCGGGGAAGGGCTCCCAGGCATCGGCCGGCCAGCGGAGGAGCGGGCCGTTCGCCCTGGTCGCCGCAGTCCAGGAGCAGCCGTGCGGCGGCCGGCCGAACGGCGACAGGAGCGGCGGGTTGGCCTCCGTGCTGTCGCAACCCGGCACCGCCCCGGGCGGGATCGACTTCTCCACCCTGGAGCTGCACTACCTCGCCGACCCTGGTACCGGCGGCCTGCGCTACGCCTTCCGCGCCGACACCCCCACCAAGCCCCTCGACGGCAGCACCGCCACCGGCCTGGCTGTCTCACGGCAGTCCTCCGACGCGTTCTTCGTGTGGCTGGAGCTGACGCCCGACAAGTTCTGGGTGAACCTCAACCCCAACGAGCCCGACCGCATCGTCGACTCCGCGCTCGGGCGCACCGACGTCGGGCGCATCCTGCTCCAGGCCGATCTACGGATGAAGAAGACCATCGCGCAGCTCATCCACCCGGACACGACGCTCGGCGCCGACTACTGGAAGCAGCTGTCCGGGGACTGCATGTCCTTCCGCACCTGGATCGTTCCTGCGCCGGCCTCCGTCTACGACCAGGACGACCAGCTCTACATCCTGAACGCCCCGCTGCACGTCGAGATGGAGTCCCAGTACCTGCAACTGCACGGCTCGCAGGCCGCCGCGAGCTGCCCGCAGCAGCCTGCCGACGTCCGGACCCACAACGAGGCGGTCTTCCGCAGCATGATCCTCCCGCGGATCGAGCAGGCCGTGAACACCGCCCCGGAATATGCGGAGTTGCGCCGCGTCTACCTCAGCCGGGTCGCCGCCGAGTGGTACCGGCAGCTCAGCGAGAAGCAGCGGACCAGCTACGGCAACCTCATCGACCGGGGTGACATCGGCCCGTGGACGAGTCACTCGGGTTGGAGGCCCACGGACACCTTCCAGCAGTACGTGGACTCCTACACCAAGGGCGAGTTCAACGTCACCCACCAGACCGTCGAGGGCCACGAGACCGTCACCAGGACCTACATCTTCGGTGGCGTCGACTTCACCGGCGTCTCCTTCGTCCCCACCGCTTCCGCCCAGTTCCGTACCCAGTGGGCCGGCCTCACCGACCAGGTCCGGGCCTCGCTCAGCACACCTGCCCTGGGCGGACAGGCTGGGCAGGTCTGGCTCGGCGGGGACACCCTGGGTGCCGAAGACCTGGCGAACGGGCGTTCCCCCGACGGTGGTTGGCTCATCGGTCGGCCCGCCGCACCGTGGATCGCGATCGCCGTGGGCATCGCGGCACTGGTGGCGCTGCGGCTCGCACTGCGGCGACACGTCCGTCCTCGGCCCTAGGACCCACCTCCGGTCTACCCGAATCAACCAGCTGTGAAAGAGAGTCGAGGAGCGATCCCGATGACAGAGGCGAAGGGCGTATTGCTGCCGGCCTACGTGGTGGCCGACGAGTCGGCCTCGATGGGGCCGTATCAGCAGGAACTGAGCGGCGGAGTGACCTCGCTGTGCGAGGGGCTGCGCGCCGAGCCGATGATCGCCGCGAAACTGCGGCTGGCCGTACTGGGGTTCTCCGGCGACGTGCAGGTCCGGCTCGCGCTGGCCGACATGCGCACGGAGACCGCTGTGCCGCAGCTGATCATCCGCGGAATGACCAGCTACCGGGCCGCCTTCGACGACCTGGCGGCCCGGATCCCCGCCGACGTGCAGCGGCTGCGCGGCGACGGGTACAAGGTGCACCGACCGGTGGTCTTCTTCCTCAGCGACGGCCAGCCCACCGACGGCCATGCCTGGCACAAGCCGCACGCCGCCCTGATCGACAAGAACCGCACCCCGACCGCCCCGAACGTCATCGCCTGCGGAATCGGCGACGCCCAGGCGCAGACCATGGTCGACGTGGCGACCCGCCCGGAGTTCGCGTTCGTCGCCAAGCCCGGGACGGACGTCGGGAAGGCGATCTCGGAGTTCTTCCACGCGCTCACCGCGAGCCTGGTGGCCTCGGGGCACGCACTGAACTCGGCCGCCCCGCAACTGGTGGTCAACCGGCCGGACCAGTTCGTCATGGCGATCGACGAGGTCGGCCAATGACTGCCGCCCACCCGGAGAGCGCGGATCGGCTCCCGGGCCCACCCCTGCCACCACCCGTGGCGCCGGCCGTGCCCGGGCCGGCGCCGTGGCAGCGGATCACGGCCGGCACACCGGGAGCCGAGTTCGAGTCACGGCCGCCCGGCCAGTACGCCTTCGACTTCCCGGACAGCGAGTGCGACGGCTGGTCGACCGACGCGTTCACCCTGCGGTTCGCCTCGGTGCGCGGCGCGAAGCACCGGTACTACCGCCAGCCGCGCCAGGACGCGGCCCGGGCGGCCGTCCACGAGCCCACCGGCAGCATCGTCTTCGCCGTCGCCGACGGCGTCTCCAGTGCCGCCAACCCGGAACTGGGCGCCGTCGAGGCGTGCCGGGCCGCCCTGGAGCGGATCCTGCACCTGCTCTCGCCGGCGCCGGACCCGCTGGACTTCACCGATGTCGCGACGCACGCCGCGGAACGTTTGCGGGAGCTCGCGCAGTGGCGACTCGGACGAGCGGAGACCTGGCCCGCCGAGGTGGCCGCCCACTACGCGACCACCCTGATCGCCGGCGTGGTCCGCCGAGCAGAGGGCGGTCCCGTCGTCGAGCTCTTCCGGATCGGGGACTCCGGAGCCTGGCTCCTGGACCGTTCCAACGGCCGCTACCACCCGCTGTTCGACTCGAAGACCGGGGGCGGCAGTTGGCTGGTGACGAACGAGGTGTCGCCGCTGCCTCAGGTCCCTGCGCATATCGAACAGACCCGTGTCCGGCTGGCCGCGCCCTTGGTCCTACTCGTCGGCACTGACGGCTTCGCGGACCCGCTCGGCGACGGCGACGGACAGGTCGGCACGCTGTTCGCGCGACACCTCGCCACCGTGCCGCCACCGCTGTGGCTCGGGCACGTCCTGGACTTCTCCCGGGAGACCTTCGACGACGACCGCACCCTGCTGGCGGTCTGGCCCAGAGGGGACAGTGACCCACGATGAGCACCGACGGTGCACCCGCCGACGGCGCTCGTGGCGTCCCTCCGCCTGCCGTCGAACTCGGCGCGCTGGCCCTGGGACGCCGGCTCGGCCAGGGCGGTCAGGGTGCCGTCCACCAGGTGCTCAACAAGCGGATCAACGAGGGCGCGGGCAACGGCGGCTGGGAGGTCGTCTACAAGGAGTACAACGCCTCCGTGCTTCCCCAGCTCGACGCCGCCGCCCTCGAAGCCGGTGTGGCGCTGCTGAACGGGCTGAGCGCCGCCGAGGGACGCTGGTTGTGCGAGGCGACCGCGTGGCCCGCCGCCGTGGTCCAACGGCAGGGCCAGGCATGCGGATTCCTGATGCGCGCCGTTCCCGACCGATTCCACTTCACGTTCCAGACACTCACCGGCACGAACGCCGGAACACGGCACCTCACCAAGATGCAGTACCTGCTCAACGACGACGCCTACATCGCCGGGATCGGGCTGACCGTCAGCGACCAGGACCGGCTGCTCCTGCTGGCGGAGCTGGCCACGACCCTGGCCCGGCTCCACCGGCTCGGCGTCACGGTCGGCGACATCTCGCCGAACAACCTGCTGTTCGACACCTTCCCGCAGCCCGCGTGCTTCCTCATCGACTGCGACGCGATGCGGCTGCGGGGCGCGACCGTACTGCCGCAGGCCGAGACTCCCGACTGGCAGGTGCCGGCCGGCGAGGAACGGGCGACCGCGGCGAGCGACGTCTACAAGCTCGGCCTGCTGGCCGTGCGGCTCTTCGCCCGGGACCAGACGGCGACCGACCCCGCCGCGCTCGCCCGCACGAGCCCGGCGCTCGGCGACCTGGCCCGCGCCTCCCTCGACCCCGACCCGGCTCGGCGCCCGACCCCCGAGATGTGGGCCGAACTGCTCACCGCGGCCGCGGCATCCGCCCCGACCGGACCCACCCGCAAGCACACGAAGACTCCCGGGGGTCCACCCGGCGTCCACCCCGGCACCGGCGGGCCCGGGCGCACCCCGACGCGGCCGAAGCCGCCCGCGTTCAAGGCCGGCGGTGTGCTCGGCGTACTCGCCGCCGCGCTGGTCGTCGTCCTGCTGATCGCCGCCAACCAGCACCCCTCGCACACGGAACCCCCCGCAACAACCACCGGCCACCATGGGGTGACCTGGTACACCCCCGCCCCATTCCCACCCCCACCCCCACCCCCGACTCCGCCCCCGACGCCCGCCCCGACCCCGCCACCACTCCCGACACCCACCCCGACCCCGCCACCGCCGCCCCCACCGCCGAAGCCGACCGATCCCATCGCCACCGCCCAGGTCGGTGACTGCTTCTACGACCACGGCACGAACGGCCACGCCGACCTGTCCGCCACCAGCTGCACACCAGGGGCGTTCAAGGTGGTGCAGATCAACTCCAGCACCACCGACCTGAACAGCTGCCACAACGTCACCGACGACGACGAGAGCGTCTCGTCGAGCCTGAACAACCTCGTGCTGTGCCTCAGTTACCAGAGCCCCGGCGGTACCGCCTACCACGCGCGCCAAGGTGACTGCGTCTTCGCGCCCCCGAGTGTCTCCGCCTGGCAGAAACAGGCGTGCCAGACCGGCAACTTCAAGGTCCTCGCCACCTACCGAGGGACATCCGACAGCTCGAAGTGCAACAACTGGCCGCACTACGACTACTGGCGCCACTTCTCGGTCGGCGGCAACTCCAGCCTCGACGTCCTGCTCTGCCTGTCCATGAACTACCCGGACGACGCCGGCTACGCCACCGTCAACGAGTGCCTGTCCAAGTCGGGGTCGACCTTCACCAACGTCGGCAGCTGCGCGTCCTCGAACATCTACGTCACCGGACGGACCGGCACACCCGACGATCCCGCGTTCTGCGGACACGACGGCTCGACCTACTGGCGGTCCGGTGACTACCCGTCCTTCGGCTACACCGTGTGCTGGCGGTGGAAGTAACCGCCCTCCGCGACGATTTACGAGGAGTCACCATGGCCTACCGCTACTGGTGCGGCGAGTGCAGCTTCAAAACGCCCTGGCTCAGCGAATCCCAGGGCGAGCAGCGGCAGATCGAGCACTACGCCAAGCAGCACCCCGGAATTCCCCCCGGCGGCCACGTCGAAGTCAACCGCAAGAGTCCGGACGGAGGCCTCGGCTGCCTCCAGCTGCTGGTGGTCGCGGTCGTGCTGCTGATCCTCGCGGCTCCCTGCCATCGCTAGCGGCACCCCAGTGTGAAGAAGGAACCCATGAAGCACGACTCGCACGACGGCCCCGGCTCGTCACCGCTGCCCACCTGGCGGCAGACCCCCCGGGCGGTACCCCCGCCGATGGGTCCGCCCTCCCCTCTTCCCGGGCAGGCACCTCCCTCCCGGCCGACCGCTCCCGTCTCAGGCACGCCGAACGGGCCACGCACCGTCGACGCCGACGGGTCCGGCGCCTCGACGGGATCACCACCCCGCAAGGCGCCCCTGCGGCACCCGGCGCCACCGCCGACGAGGCCGTCGCCGTGGACCACCTTGCCCGCGCCGCCACGGCAGCCGAAGCATTCCGGTTACGGCCTGCGCCGTCTGGTGTTGCCGGTCGCCCTGGTCGCGGCTCTCACGCTGGCCGCCGTCGGCTGGTTGACTCGGCTCGACCAGCCGGCGGCCATTCCCCACCACGCGGTCGCGGGCACCGTCCAGGCGGACGTCCTCACCCCGGACCAGGTGAGCAAACTGGTCGGGACGGCGCTGGTCTCCGGCCCCAGCGTGAGCAAGCCGCCGGCCGAGCTCATCGTCGATCCGTCGAGCTGCGCCGTGGCTGCCGGACCCGCGACCCAGTCGGTCTACGGTCACGGGTGGAGCGCGTTCCTGTCGACGACCTACCAAAATCCTGCGGGCGTGGGCGAGGTCACGGTGACCCAGGTCATCGGCGTGTATTCCGACGGTGACAAGGCGGACTCGGTGTTCCGCACCCTGAGCGACGGCCTCAAGGCATGCCCGTTTGCCGTGCGGACCGACCCGGACCGGGGCACCTCCGCATGGGCTTACAAGGCCGACCCCGCGACCCAGGACACGCTCGGTTGGACGGCGACGCAGGACACCGGCGATGGCTGGGCGTGCTACGGCCAGGCGCGTCTGAAAGGCAAAGCCGTCATCCAGGTAGGGCTCTGCGAGGCCGGCGACGGCAAGCCGGCCGCCACGAAGATCGCCGACCAGTTCGCGGCGAAGGTGAACGGGTGACCATGAGACGGTCGGCGGCTGCTGATCGAAGACAATCTCACCCTCACAAGGGAAGAACACCGACAGCATCCCGAATTCGCGACGGAGCCGGAATCCTGACAGCCCCTGGCACGGCGGGCGTCGGGCCTGGCGGAGCGACGAGCGGCGTGGACACGGAGCACGTTCTTCCGACGACAGGCCGACCTGCCCCCGCCACCTGGCGCGCCGCGTACGGCGCGGCCGGCGCAGGCAGTGTCTGACCGGCGTCGTGGACATCGTCGGTGCGGCTGGAAGCCGGGATGCGGCTCGCCGGTGGTGAGGAGACCACGGCGGTAGCCCGCGATCTGCGGATCAGCGAGCGGTCGGTGGAGCGCTGGCGCCGCGCTTCGCACCAGGGCGGCTCGGGAGCCTTGCGGTCGGCAGGTTGAGCTGCCCCGCGTTTGGTGCCAGCAGCACGGACCCGGAGCGGTCCGGCCCAGCCTTCCGCTGCTTCAGGCCGCCTGCCTGGGCCAGTCCGTGCAGGGTCCGCGCGGCGGGTGATCCGGGGTCGGCTGTGATCAGGACGATTTCCTGGTCATCCTCGGGCACGAGCAGGACGTCGCAGTTCAACCGCAGCGTGCCGAACTCCGGGTGGTCGAGCGTCTTGCTGCGGTGCCCGGGAGCGTGGACCGGACGCGTCTCCCAAATCTGCCGGAACTCCTCGCTGCTGGCGTGCAGTTCGGCCAGCAGGGCGGTCAGCTGCGGGTCGCGCGGGTAGCGGTCGGCTGCCCGGCGCAGCCGCGCCACCACGATGTGCCCGAACTCCTCGGTGCTGGAGCTCTCATGCATCTGTCCCTGGCCCAGGAAGCGGCGCCGGGCCAGGTTCGTCGTTCCGCCTCCGAGGTCGCCCCCGCACAGTGCCTGGGCCAGGGGGTTCCAGGCGACGACGCCGTACGCCGCATCAGTGACGATGGCACCGGTTCCGGGCAGCCGCTCCAGCATCCGAGCCACGTGCGGGCGTACTCGCCGCACGGCGCTGAGGCCGGGCGGCGTGCTCGATCCCGCCAGGCGGAACAGGTGGCTGCGTTCGGCCGGCGTGAGACGCAGCACCTGGGCCAGCGCGTCCAGGATCCGGGCCGATGGCCGCGGTCCTCGGGCCTGCTCCAGCCGCGTGTAGTAGTCGACCGACATATGGGCGAGCTCCGCCACTTCCTCGCGGCGCAGGCCCGGTGTACGGCGAGCGGTGCCCGTCGCCGGGAGGCCGACCTCGTGCGGACTCAGGCGCGTCCGGCGGTCCCGCAGGAAGCGGGCCAGCTCCTGCCGCGCCATGCCACCTCCTCCCGCTGCCTGGTACAGGCTGTCCCTGGCAGGGAGTCCATGGCCGGGGAATCGTAGTTGCCATGAACGATCGCACAGCTCTGGTCACCGGTGCCAACAAGGGCATCGGCAAGCACATCGCCCGGCTGCTCGCAGCCGAGGGCTTCACCGTGTACGTGGGCGCCCGCGATCCCGGCCGCGGACAGCGGGCCGTCGAAGAGATCGGCGCCGGCGCCCGCCTGCTGGTCCTCGACGTGAGAGATCCTGACGGCATCGCGAAGGCTGCGGCTCAGGTGGACCGCCTGGACGTGCTGGTCAACAATGCCGGGATCTCACCGTCACTCGCCCCGCCGACCGCAACCGATGTCGAGGAGTTCCGAGGCACGTACGAGACCAACGTGTTCGGGGTGGTGGCGGTGACCAATGCCTTCCTGCCCGCCTTGCGCCGGTCCCCGCACCCCCGCATCGTCAACATCTCCAGCGGCACCGCATCGCTGACCTGGAGCACCAACCCCAACCCCCAGTTCACCCCCGGAAGCGGTGGCGCCGCCGCCTACCGGTCGTCCAAGGCCGCCGTCAACGCCCTCACTGTCCTCTACGCCCAGACGCTGGCCGAGGAGGGCTTCAAGGTCAACGCGCTCGCCCCCGGCCTGCGGGCCACCGACCTCAACCCCCGGGCCGCTGCTGCTGGCGGCGACCCGGCCGAGGCCGGCCGGGGAGCTCTCCGCCTGGCCCTGCTGCCGGACGACGGCCCCAGCGGCGGCTTCTTCTCCTGGGACGGAACGCCCGCGCCCTGGTGAGCACGCTGAGAGCCGGAGGCAGGTGGTCTTGGTGCGCTGGGCCACCACGTGTTCCGACGACGGGTGGTGGGCTTCAGGAGAGGACGGCGGGCTTGAGGGTTTGGGCGCACCACTGCTCAAAGCCGGTGGGGGAGGCGGTGTTCGGGGTGCGGGCGACGCCGGCGTCCAGGCCCTGGTCCTTGGCTCGCTTCATGTCGACGATGCCTTGGACGAATGCCTCGTTGAGGCCGTAGCCGACGAGGGTGGTGTGCAGTTCGTCGAGCGGCTGGCGTTCGTAGCGGACGGGGCGGCCGAGCTGTTCGGTCATGATGCGGGCCAGGTCGTTGGGGGACAGGTCATGCGGGCCGAGGACCGGAATGCTGTCGGTGCCGCTCCATGAGCGGTCCAGCAACAGGTCGGCGGCGACGGCCGCGATGTCGGCGACAGCGACGAGGGGGGCCTTGCGGTCGGCGTCGACGGTGTCGGTGAAGACGCCCTTGTCGCGGATCGAGTCGGACTCCTCCAGGAGGTTCTCGAAGAAGGACGGGTTGGCCAGGGCCCGGTAGGCGACGCCGGTGCCGACGATGAGGTCGTCCATGGCGAGGGAGGTGGTGACCAGGCCGGCGCGGTCGGCGAGCGGGGTGCCGCGGCCGAGCGCGGAGACGCCGACGACATGGCCGACGCCGTGGGCTGCGAGCGCCTTCACGGCGGGGCGGGTGAAGCCGATGTAGGCGTCCTGCGGGGTCAGGGAGGCGTCCGGGGGGACGAGCCAGAAGACGGCGTCCGCACTCTCGAAGGCCCGGTCGAGGACCTCGGCGTCCCCGTGTGAGCCGGTGATCACCTCGACACGTCCGCGAGCCGCGTCCGGAAGCCGGGCGGGGTCGCGCACGATCACGCGCAGCTCCTCGCCCGCCGCAGGGGCGGACTCCAGGAGCCGGGAGAGCAGGTGACGGCCGATGTTCCCGGTGGGAGCAGTAATGACGATCATGAAAACCTCGCAGGTCGTGCCGGTCGGTACGCTCCTCATCCTGCGGAGAATCCCAGTGCTGCCACAATGGGAACTTCAGCACGGAATCATTGACTGAAATGGAATGATGCTGGTGAAAAGCCCGGACTCGGCTCTCGACGCCAATCTCGCCATCGCGTTGGACGCCCTGCTGGCCGAGCACAGCGTCACCCGGGCCGCCGCCCGCCTGCACACCTCGCCCGCCGCCATGAGCCGCACGCTCGCCCGCCTGCGACGCACCCTGCAGGATCCGCTGCTGGTCCGGGCCGGCCAGACCATGGTCCCCACCCCGCGCGCCCAGGCCCTGCGCGAGGAGGCCGCCGCCGTGGTGCAGCGCCTCGGAGCACTACTCAGCCCCGATGTCGATGTTGACCCCGCCAGCCTGCGCAGCACCTTCACCCTCCAGACCGCCGACCTGGTCGGCGCGGCGCTGGCTCCCGGACTGCTGCAACTGGCCCAGCAGGAAGCGCCGGGGGTCTCGTTCCGGCTCCGGGCCGAGGAATTGGAGGCCGGCCCTGCCCTGCGCGACGGCCGGATCGACCTGGAGGTGGGGTCCATCGACCATGTGGACCCCGAAACCCAGGTCGAGGAACTGGTCAGCCTCCGCATGGTGGCGGCCGTCCGGCCCGGCCATCCGCTGACCGAAGGACCCCTGACCCCGGCCCGGCTCGCCGCCGCCCAGCACGTCGCGGTCAGCCGCCGCGGCCGGTTCACCGGCCCCCTCGACACCGCCCTGGCCGAGCAGAACCTCCATCGGCGGGTCAGCATCGTCCTGCCCAGCCACCTGGCAGCCATGACCCTCGCCGCTCGCAGCGACATCGTCTGCCTCGTACCCGCCGCACTCCCCGGCGCCGCCCCCTCACCTCTCACCGGCGACGCCGTCGCCCTCGGGCTGCACCTCCTGGACATCCCCCTGGCGCTGCCGCCCGTGACCGTCGGCATGGCCTGGCACCCCCGCCATGCAGCCGACCGAGCCCACCACTGGCTCCGCAGCGCCATCCGCCGAACCCTCCGCACACCCGGGAGCCCAACCACATGATCTGACCGAGGCACCGGGACAGCCACGACCAGGCGGCAACAAGATCCGAGCGAGGCGCTGACACCGACAGGTCCTGCACGGCAGAAGACCGCCCGGTCAGGACCTCGGGATCGAACCACCGAACACCACGGCCGGTGCGACAACAGCTTCCGCAGGGGCGCTTTTTGAGGAAGTGACTGATTACTGTATCGCCGACCATCACGATCAGGCCGGGGCCCATGATGACCAGCAGGGCCCTGATCCGTTCCCACGTCGACCTGCGTTGGCCGGGGTCGTCCTGGCCGATCGTGCCGAGCGCGCCGACGATGTCGCCGACGTGCGCGCTGTCCACGACGGCAGCACCGGCGGCGGCCTGCGCTGCCGTCGGCTCGCCTGGGGCGGTCCTCTGACCCGGGGCCAGGCGGGTGGAGTGGAGGGCCGACGCGCTTCTCCTCCGAGGTGTCCGTGCAGCTGTGCCGGCAGCACGCTTGTGTCCGGGCATGCCGAGGAGCGGCCGGACGGGCCGCGGGATGCGGGATACGGGGTGGGCGGGGGTCATGGGCAGACAGGCCGGTCCCGATGAGCGACCAGGTTGCGGCCGATTGACCCGACTGGACTGTCCAGTGGGGTGGTTGACTAAGAGCCGGATTGCGGCGTGGGTGTCCGATCGCCGATCGCTTCGATGAACTCCAGGAGGTTGCCGGCCGGGTCCTGGCTGTAGAAGCGGCGGTGCGGCGGAAGGCTGTGGTCCCAGGCCACAGCTGCACCGTGCTCGGCCAGCCGGGCTGCGAGTTCGTCGATCGCGGTCACGAGCAGCCCGGGATGGACCTTCGTGGCCGGCCGGAAGCCGTGTTCGATGCCGAGGTAGAGGCGGATGCGGCCACCGTCGGCCGCGAACCAGCAGCCCCCGCGGTCGGCGAGCGACGGCGGCTTGGGGAGCTCGGCCATCCCGAGCACCTCGACGTAGAAGCCTCGCAGGGCCTCCTCGCTGCCACTCGGTGCCGGCAGCTGGACGTGGTCAAGAGCAGTGATCATGGAGTGTCTTCCCCCTTGGGGTGGGTGAGCGGGCAGCGTGACGAGAGTGGCGTCATGCCGACGGGTGGAGATCTGACGTGGGCGGGCCTGCCTCAGGGCCCGTCACCCGGGGTACGGGGGCGCTGGCGCGCGTGCTGCTGGGCCGCCTTGACGAGCGTGTGGGCGATCGGGAACCGCAGGACGAGGTGGTCGGCGATCCAGGAGGCGTTGTGACCGTGGGTGGTGGAGTCCGGGTCGGTGTCGGCGGCGGGGGCGTGGTCGAGCAGGCGTGCGGCGGGGCGCAGGACCAGGTGGACGGCGAGTACGGTGAGGCTGCCGAGGGCGGCGAGTTCGAGCTTGCCGGAAGCGGCGAGGACGCCGACGGCTGCCGAACACCACAGGATGGCGGCGGTGTTGAGGCCGCGCACGCTGGCGCCGGCGCGCAGGATGACGCCACCGCTGAGGAAGCCGACGCCGGAGACGACGTAGGAGGCGACCCTCGTCGGGCTGCCGGTGTCGCTGACGGCCTCGCTGCAGAGGACGAACAGGGTGGCCCGGCGGCGACCAGGGCGTCGGTGCGCAGCCCGGCCGTCCGGGCGAGCCACTGGCGTTCCGTGCCGATCAGGGCCCCGCCGGCGACGGCTGCGGTGAGGCGGATCGGGAAGTCGACGGTGGTCTGGGCGTGCACGGGGCACCTCCTCGGACGGGGATTGCGGCGGCCGGACGGGGTCAGGGGGACAGGGGTGCCGGGCCGGCGGCGGTCAAGCGCGGGTCGTACTTGTAGCCGATCTGGCGAACGGTGGCGATGGCCGCGCCGTGGACGGGACCGAGCTTGCGGCGGATACGGGCGATGTGGGTGGAGATGGTGCGGGTGTCGCCGTTGTCGGGGCGGCCCCACACGTTCTCCATCAGCTGCTGGCGTGAGTGGACCCGCAGTGGGTTGGCGACCAGGTGTGCGAGGAGCTCGAACTCCAGGTAGGTGAGGTCGAGTTCGCGGCCCTCCACGATGGCCGACCGGAGGGAGAGGTCGACCGCCAGGCCGTCCCTGATGTAGCGGGCAAGGTGGGGCGGTGCGGGCGGTGCCGCTTTCGGTTCGGGTCGGCTGGGCGGCGGCGGGGTGGTGGCGCGCTCGGAGAAGATGACGTTCAGACGCGGGTAGCGGACGACCATGACTGTCCCTCCTTCAGTGGTCGGTGGCCGGGTGCCAGCTGGCTTCGAGTCGCCGGGAGCCGTCGGGGGTGGTGACGGTGTGCCACCGCGAGCGCATCCGCACTGGTGGTCCGGCGGAGGCCTGGGCTGCGACGGCGTACAGGACCGGGTGGTCGAGCGGGCTCGCGGCGAGGCGGCGGACGACGCCGGCCAGGGCGGCGCGCAGGCCGGTACGGGGCCTGGCGAGCGGCGGGGGTACGTGGATCGCGGTGAAGACGGACATGGCGGATCACCTCCATCGGACCGGCTGCCAGGCATGCCGAAGGCACACCGGGGCCGGGTGGGCGGGTGAGCGTGGGTGTGGGCCTGCGCGTTTGTCAGCAGGCGGCGGAGTGCCGGGCGGCTCTGGTGAGCCGGTGGGCCGCGGCGGGCGGCAGGTCGGCGAAGCGGACGAGCCAGTCGGCGTGGTGGCCCTGGCGGGCGAGCAGGTAGGCCAGGTGCACGCGCGGCTCGTAGGCCGAGACGATGGTGTTGGCGGTGCCGGAGTGCGGGCAGGTGCCGGGGTCGTCGAGGCGGTAGGCGCGCTCGATGCCGTCGTGCAGGGCCAGGGCGACGCGCGGGCAGGTGTGCTGCCTGGCGGGGAGGGTGTGATGCACGGCTTCTCCCTTCCTCTTCTCCCTCGGTGTGAGGGGCGGGTCAGGCTTCCGGGCGGGTGGGGCGGCAGCGGATGATCGGGTCCGCCACCGCCCCGGGGAGCAGGGTCAGTGGCCCATGGCGGTCTGGACGATCTTGATGATGACCATGATCATCGCGATCAGCAGGTAGGCGCGCAGGGCGCCCATGCCGACCTTGCGGGCGGTGGACATGACCGGCTTCTCCAGGGTCTCCAGCGGGGGCATCCGCCAGTTCTCGCGGCCGGTGCGGTCGATCGGGTCCTCCTTGGTGCCGCGGCGGCCGAAGGTGAAGAAGTACCCGGCGACCAGGACCCCGGCGACGCCGCAGCCGGCCATGATCCACAGGATCGCCTCGGAGCTGATGTCCGGCCAGACGACGGCGGCGGTCAGGATGAGCGACAGCATGACCAGGACGCCGACCACGGCCGAGGTGAAGGCGTTGGTCTTCGGGCCGTTGACCCAGGGGCCGAGGACGGCCTTGTCGTTGCAGAGCAGTAGCAGGAAGACGGTGGCGGAGGGCAGCAGGACACCGGCGAGCACCTGGACGAACTGCGTCATCAGGCCCTGGGTGTAGTCGGTGGACAGCAGGGTGATCGCGGCGGCGACCACGACCAGGCCGGCGTAGATCGCGTAGAAGCCCTTGGCACCCTTCACACCGCGGTGCAGGGAGTGCTTGATGCCGAAGACGTCGCCGATCGCGTAGGCGGTGGACAGCGAGACGGCGAAGGCGCCGATGATCGAGGCGTCCAGCAGGGCGATGGCGAAGAGCACGCCCGCCAGGTGGCCGGCCTTGTCCTCGATGCCCTTGGCGACCGCGGCCGCGTCGGAGAACTGGCCGAAGCCGTCGGTGCCCGCGAAGGCGGTGGCGGTGAAGCCCATCATGGCGGCGGCGCCGATGATGACGATGGCGATGCCGATCCACAGGTCGATCTTCTCGTACTTCATGAACCGCGGGGTGATGCGCTTGTCGATGACGTACGACTGCTGGAAGAACAGCTGCCACGGGGCGACGGTGGTGCCGACGATGGAGACGATCACCAGCATCACGGCCGCGAGCTCACCGGAGCCGCCCGGCATGGTCGGCACCACGAAGTCATGCGCCATCTGCGAGGTCTTCGGGTGGACCAGGAAGTAGATCGGCACCAGCAGCAGCGAGCCGACGCACAGCGTGACCGCGACGCGCTCGAAGCGCTGGAAGGAGCCGGTGAACGCCGAGGCGACGATGATCGCCGCCGCCAGGACCACCGAGGCGACCTTCGGCAGGCCCAGGTAGCCGGCCGCGAGGGTGACGCCGATGAACTCGGTCACCAGGGTCAGGGCGTTGAGCAGGAACAGGTCGATGACACTGAACGCGCCCCAGAACCTGCCGAACCGCTCCAGGATCAGTCTCGCGTGGCCGACCCCGGTGACGGCGCCCAGGCGCAGCACCATCTCCTGGTTGACGTACAGCACGGGGACCAGCATCAGCAGAGTCCACAGCAGCTGGGTGCCGTAGTTCTGGCCGGCCTGGCCGTAGGTGGAGAAGGCGCCGGCGTCATTGTCGCCGACCATGACGATCAGGCCGGGGCCGATGATCGCCAGCAGGGTCTTGAGCTTCGCGGACAGGCCCTGGCGCGGCGCGTTGTCATCGAGGCTGATCGTGCCGAGCGCGCCCTTGATGTCACCCAGGTGGGCGTCGTCCAGGACGGCGGTGCGCTGGGCCGGGATGGCGGCGCCGATGGCGGTGGTGGTGTCGGTCATGACGAACCTCCCTGTTCCCCCGTGCGCAGGGGGAGTTCGGGGGCGCGCAGCAGCAATCCCCCCTGCGAGCGCGCACCACGGCGACCCGCGGCGGCATGAGGCCGTGCGGGAGTGATGGTGCGTCAGGAAAGCGCGCAGGGAAGGTTGTTACCGCGTGCCGGAGAAGAGCGAGGACAGGCGGGTGGGGGGCCGTTTGTGGCCCGGACTACTGCAACTCGAATCCATGTCTCTCGCCTCCTCCCGGCCGGGGGCGCACCGATTGTGCGCCGCATCGACACGGCAAGGAGCGTCCCGGCGCGCGAAGACGACCGGTACACCCCAACTCGTCAGAGCTTTGGCACTTCACGGCGTGATCCCCCGTGCGGGGGAAGCCACTTGGGATCAACCCTTAGGTCGGGAAGATCTGTCCTGAACCTGGGCGTCTCTCGACGTCGTCGGGTCAGTGGCCTGTGTCCGTGAAGACGCCTCACCGAACGAGGTGCCTGTTCAAACCTTGTAAAGCGTAGACCCTGTGGAGCCGTGCGCCGGGCTATATTTACCTAACCTTGACGCACAAGGCTTGAAGAACCGTGGCGCCGCCGCCGCTCAGTGCTCGCCGGAGAAGATCTCCTTCACCTCGCGGAGCGCGTAGTAGACGGTCACGTATCCGGCCAACGGATCGGCTTCTCCGAACGAAGAGAAGCTGGATCTCAAGCAGGATCGACCCCCGGCGAAGCCGGGGGTCGATCTCGTTCGGGGCGGGTCGGTGCGTTGCTGAACGTGCAGCGTTGGCCCAACGTCAGTGGGCCAGGGCGGCTCGTGCTTCCTTGATGCCGTAGTAAACGATCACGTATCCAGCCAGCGGATCGGCCCACCAAACCCCCCAGGCTGCGTTAAGGACCAGGCCGAGCAACACGGCGGTGGCCAGCAGGCCGTCGATGAACGTCACCCGACCTTCGGTCTTGAGGACGGGGTTGTCCAGCGCCGCGCCGGTGCGGGCCTTGCCGTAAGCCAGAGCGAACATCACCACGGCGGTGATCGCGGTCCAGGCGATTCCGGCGGGGCTGTGATGGGCGTGGAAGCCGCTGGTCAGGGCCCAGGTCGACTGGACCAGCAAATAGAGCGCCAGCGCCACGAAGGCCCAGCCGATCAGCCGCATGGCCTTGCGCTGGCGGTCCTCGCAGGTGCCCGACAGCTCCCAGACCACCACCGTGGAAGCGCCGATCTCGATCAGGGAGTCCAGACCGAAGCCGGCCAGTGCCACAGAGCGGGCGGAGATAGCGGCCACGGCGAGGACCACGATGCCGACTGCGTTCCACGCGAGGGTTGTGTATTCCAGCGCGAACCCGCGGCGGAGCAGGGCCGTATGGGCGGCATCGTTCGAGGTCGTCATGCGCCGAGTGTCGCAGAGCCCGTTTCGCGCCCGCCTATCCGGCTCGGACCGCGGCGCCACGGCGCGGGATGATTCGATGAGCCGTCCATGCCGACGCAGCCCAAGAAACCCGGTCCTGAACACCTCGCTCACCGAGATGCCGTCCGTCGCGCTGCTGCTGGCGGTGCTGGCTGCGCGGTCGTACGTTCCTGGGGGACGGAGGCCGTGGTTGCGGGCTGCTGGTCGCCGTCGGGGCGATCTCCCCTTCGCTTGCGCTGGCCGAGGCCGGGCGGTTGGGTTGAGCAGGCGCTGGTCGGGCCGGGACCGCGTCCGACTGCGCCCGGCCCGGTTGGCCCGGTCGCTTCGGTGGAGCGCGCCTGGAAACAGGGGTCAGCCGCCGAGGCTGGTGTTGTACTCGCCTTCGGTGCACACGATGTGGATGGTGAGGTTCGCGGGCTTGGAGTCGCCGTGCTGACCGTCCGGTGGGCAATCGGACTTGCGCACGGCGACGATCCAGCCGGTGGCGTCGTCGTTGGGGCGGCTTTCCAGTACGTCAGTCGGACGTTCGTCAAGTCTGCGGTTTGCACTGGGAGTTACGCTGAATCCTCCTCCGTAGACGTTCTCGTCGGGCGGGCAGAGCAGCTCGTGTGGCTTGCCGTCGGCGCCGCCCTGGATGGTGTCGCCGGCCACCGCGTGCGGCGCGAGCATGCTAGGGGTCGCCGCCGCTGAGCCGCTCGTGGCGGCGAGGACGAAAACTCCCGCCGCGGCGGCCATGACGATCCTCTTCTTGCTGGACACGTGTCGCTCCTGGGGTCTGGCGTGGGGGATTCGCGGACATTTCAGCACGGTGGTGGAGATCCTCCAGGGCGACACGCACGGTGACGGTGTGTCGACAACTGATCATGCAGCTACTGGAGTGTCTGCGTACGAACGACTACTGATCGTGCTGTACTTGCCGCTGATCGTTGTCACCCGTGTCGCTGCACCGCAGCCCTGACTGGCACATCGCGAGGAACCCCATGCCACGCAGAAGACCGACGGCGGTGCTGGCGGCCAGTGCCGTCGCCGTCGCACTGTCGACCACGACCGTCCTGACGTCCCCCGCAGCGGCCGCCTCCGCCGCGACCGACCCCTTCTCCGGGAACCACGGGCTGCGCGTCACCGATGAGCAGGTGAAGGCCGAGGTCCGGACCGACGAAGTGGCCGCGTTCGGGCGTTCGGCCGCCACGGCTATGGCCCGGGACCGGATCGGCCTGCGGGCCGTCCAGACCGGCTACCCCCAGACCACCCGCACCAACCGGTTCAACATGCTGACCGCCACACAGGCGCAGATCAACGCGAACTTCGACCCCGCTCAGTTCGGGAAGTTCACCGAGTACATCTCCTCCCCCGACTACGGGGACCATATCGCGCTGCTGCCCACCGGCAAGGTGCTCGTCTTCTCCTTCGAAGCGGTCGAGGACAACCCGCAGAAGGAGCCCGCGCCCACCGATGTCATCGGCAAGCAGAACGCCGGCCGCGCCTACCTCTGGACGCCACCCGCCCCCGACCGACCCGGCGACCCGGGCGCCTTCCAGGCCGTCCCCCCACCGATCGTCAACATGCCGGACGGTCTGAACGAGCCGCGTCCTGCGCCGTTCTTCTGCGCCGGCCACTCCTACCTGCCCAACGGCATGGTCGGCATCTTCGGCGGCAACCTCGGCGGTAACGGCGGTACCGGTGCAAAGCTCGCCCTGGTCTTCGATCCGTGGACCGAGACCTGGCACCAGCAGCAGGACATGGCGGTCGGCCGCTGGTACCCGACCGCAGTCACCGGCGCCGACGGGCGCCAGCTCATCATGTCCGGCCAGTCCGAGCTCGGTTTCGGCACCCCCACCCCGATCATCGAACGCTTCCCGGCCAAGGGCACCGGCGTCTTCTACGACAAGTCGAAGGCACCCGACAACGTCGCACTGGACCAGTGGTCGAGCGGAGGCCCCAACCAGGGCGCCCCCTACCGGGCGGACTACCCGCACCTGTTCTCGCTCAGGGACGGCAAGGTCTACGGGTTCGGCCGCAGCGCTGACCAGCAGTTCACCTTCGACCCGGTGAACGAGACCCGAGCCTCGTTGCCCAACCGCCCTGACGGCGGCCTGCGTCTGTACGGCTCGGCCGTCGCCCTGCCCAACGGCACCAACGGCCCGGACTCGGTGCTCGTCCTCGGCGGCAACCACGACGACCCCAACACCTACAAGTTCTCGGGTGGCCGGTGGACCAAGGACACCCCGAGGCACTTCGGCCGAGCCCAGGACGACACGCTCATCCTGCCCAACGGCAACCTGTTCACCATCAACGGGGCCGTCGGCATCCGCGACTACGGCAACGGCGACTACAACCCGAACGCCGACCTGAAGTACCGCCAGACCGAACTGCGGGACGCAGACGGCAACTGGACCCTCGGACCGGTCCAGAGGCTGCCGCGCGGTTACCACTCCAACGCGGTCATCCTGCCCGACGGTCGGATCATGGTCACCGGCGACGAGCTCCAACAGATCGCCAACAACCCGGACATCAAGTCCGGCTTCAACGGCACCATTGAGATCTACGAGCCGCCGTACCTGCACCAGGGTGGCCCCCGCCCGGACATCCGCACCGCGCCGACCGACCCGGTCGGCTACAACACCACGTTCCGGATCAACACCAACACACCGACCCAGGCCGCGCGCGCCGTCCTGGTCGCGCCCATCACCTCTACGCACTCGGTGGACACCAGCCAGCGCCGCCTGGAGCTCAAGCTCGTCAGCCGCGCGGGCGGCCAGCTCGTCTTCCAGAGCCCGGCCTCGACGAACGACGCCCCTCCCGGCTACTACATGCTCTTCCTGCTCAACGACGCAGGGGTGCCCAGTGTCGCCAAGTGGATCCAGCTGGGCCCGAACGCCTGACCCACGCCCTCAACGCCCCGAGTGGGGACCGAGGGGTCGCCGGGACGCGGCCCCCGTCCGGGGCGCTTCCCACCCTGGGCCCCAACTCATGGCTTCCCATGCGGGGCTTCCACCTACGGAGACAACGAACGGATCAACTGATGGCCGACCTGAGCCTGCGCCAGGACACCGAAATCCAGGGCGACATCATCGCCGGATTCAAAAAAGACCACATGACACTGCTGCTCCTCCAATTCAGCGACGCCCCGGCGGCCCGGACCTGGCTGGAGAAGATCACCCCCAAGATCGCCACCACCAAGAAGGTCGCCGAGTTCAACGAGGCCTTCAGTGAAGCCCGCCAGTCCTCCGGCGGCGACGACCCGACGACGCTGAAGATCACCTGGCTGGGCCTCAGCTTCACCTACGAGGGCCTGCAGTTCCTCACCGGCCAACCGGACCTGCTGAAGGCCGAGGCCAAGACCGGTGACACGCTGGAGGCCTTCATCCAGGGCCCGGCCGACCCGGCGCGGTCGATCGCCCTCGGCGACACCGACGACAACGACCCGAGGCACTGGGTGTTCGGCTGCGCGACCAAGCCCACTGTCCACGCAGTGCTCACCGTCGCTTCCGACACCAGGAACGGCCTCGACGGGGCCGTGGAGGAGCAGAAGGCGGCCGCCAGCCAGGCCGGTGCACTCGTCGTCTACGAGCAGAAGGGCGCGGCCCTGCCGGGAGAGAAGAAGGGCAAGGAACACTTCGGTTTCAAGGACGGGGTCAGCGAGCCGGAAGTCGAGGGTTTCGACGAGCCGGACCCCAACAGGTTCACCGGCAAGGATTCCGACAAGATCTTCTACTCCAAGAAGCATCCCGGCACCCGGATCGTCCCGGCCGGCGAGTTCGTCATCGGGAAGAAGCTCGCCTCGACGCACGACTCAGGCACCGCCGCCGTCAAGACCATCCCCGCCTGGATGCACAACGGCTCCTTCCAGGTGGTGCGCCGCCTGGAACAGGACGTCCCCGGCTGGTGGGCGCAGGTGGACGCCCAACTGCGACGGCTGAAGGACCTCAAGGCCGTGCCGCAGGACACGAGGCGGGACTGGTTCGCCGCCCGGCTGGTGGGCCGCTGGCGCGACGGCTCCCCGGTGTGCAAGCACCCCGACCAGCCCGGTGGCACGGCCGCTGGATCGGACAACGACTTCAAGTACCTGGGCGACCCGGACGACCCCGATGGCTTGATCACCCCGCTCTTCTCCCACCTGCGCACGACCAACCCCCGTGCCGGGCTCGTCGACGGCACGCTGGTCGACGAGTCGTTCATCGACGCCCGCCGGATCATCCGCCGCGGTGCCCCCTACGGACAGCCCTTCGACCCCACGAGCGGCGACGACCTGAACAGCCCTGACGCCGAGCGCGGCCTGCTCTTCGTCTGCTACCAGGCCGACCTGGTCGCCCAGTTCGAGTTCATCCAGGCCAACTGGATCAATGATCCCGACTTCCCGCCCGGCCGCAAGGCCAAGCCTGGTCCCGACCCGCTGGTCAGTGGCCAGCTCGCCACCGTGAACGACGGCCGGGTCAACTGGGAGGGCAAGTCCCCTGCGGGCGAGCGGCAGACCACCACCCTGGACTTCAGGCCGTTCGTCCAGACCCGCGGTGCGCTCTACTGCTTCACCCCCTCGATCACCACGCTGCGCCGGCTCGCCCAGGGGCGCCTCACCGGCGAACTCGCCGAGGAGACCAAGCACCCGGTCGTGACGCAGAACCTGGCGGTGGACTGCATCCTTCCGCTGCCCGACGTGGAGGGTCGTTACTGGACGTTCCAACAGGGCACGATCCGCCTGATCGCCATCGGCGGCGCCGAGACCCGCCAGCTCACCACCGGAACGGTCGACGACCGCACCGGGGTCGTCATCAAGACCGTGGGACCGTACTCGGGCTGGCCCGCGTTGAAGGGTGTCACCCAGATCGACACCATCCTGCCCGTCTTCGACGAGCAGCGGGCTGGCGGGAAGAGCGCTTACTGGGTCTTCCACACCGTGGGCGGCAACCAGGTCTACCGCTACATCACCATCGGCGCCTCCGAGCCGTACACCAGCCAGATGGTCGGCGTCGACCAGCCGCTGAGCAGGTGGGGGTCGTTCGGCGGGGCAACTCCTGTCACCCACGTGGACGCCTTCCTGCCCGTCCCCGACATGCGGCCCGCCAGTGACGGTTCGCACTGGTACTGGGTGTTCCACAACACCCCGGTGAGCCAGCGCTACCGGCTGATCTCCATCGGCCGCTCCGGCCAGGCGCACCCCGACCGGCTTCAGCGGGACGACCGGCAGCTCAGCCTCTGGCGCTCGCTCGAAGGCGTTACCAGGGTGGATGCCTTCCTGCCCGTCCCCGGCAGGGACGACCCGAGCGGCGGCCAGCACTGGTACTGGGTGTTTCACCAGGACAAGTACCGGGTCATCATGGTCAACCACGGCGGCAACCACCAGGACGACCTGCTGCGGGAGGACCGTCCGACTGCAGTCTGGTGCCGCCAGCCGTAACCGTCGGCTGCGCCTCGGCTGTCCGGCGCCCGCCCTACGAGCGGGAGCCGGACAGGTTCTTGCCGGCGTGGGTGGGCAAGGTTGTCCAGAGGGTAGTCCTGGACACCGGGAAAGGGCCGGCCCTTGACGATCGACTCGGTCGACAGCGCCCTTCATGCATCGGGAGAGCTTGTCGGGGCCGACGAGGAACGCGGTGTCGCTGTGAAAGTCGTGCAGGTACGTGAGCCCGCAACGATCACCTCTGCCGCCTGGGTGAAGTGGCCGTAACCCGTCAAGGCGTCGTTCGACGTCCACGCTCTCGTGACCGGCGTGATCGCCACCCCGAACGTCGAGCTGATCCCACCTCACCGGAACAGATCAACGGGGACCCGTACGGCGGAGGCCGGCTGGTCGAGGTCACGACGACTGAGGCCGCCGAAATGGAGATCCTGCTCGTCGCTGCCGAACACGCGGCCCACCCTGCCGAGGAGACGCCTGACCAGCGGTCAACACAACTGCCAGGTCCAGAAGACCGGTGACGATGCGCGGACCGCCACGTCACCGCCGGAGCGCCCCCCGAACCTTCGCGCGCAAGTGCCCTGTCCGCGGCGGTGCCCTTCCGGCAACCGCTGCCAGTCGGCGGCAGGAGCTCGTGGCCGACCGAATCCCGAATCCCCACTCCCCGATAGGCATGCCATGCGTTTCTCGATCTACCGAATGCGGCGCGCTCTCCTCTCCTTCGCCCTGTGCGTCCTGCTGGCTCTGCTGGCCGTGACCGCTGCCCCCGGCCAGCTGGCCCACGCCTTCAACGGAAGCACCTCGCAGTGTGCGTTGCAGGGGCGAGGAGCTGAGGTCAACGAAGGCCAGAACACCGACTACACCCAGTTCCAGAACCCCGTTGGCACCAAGAACGTCGGTGTGGTGTACGTGGACTTCCCGGACACGGCCGGCGCCGGTGACGTCACCGACTACTACAACCTCTTGTCCCCGGCCGCCGAGTGGATGCGGAACGCCTCGTACGGCAAGACCTCGCTGAACATGCGATCGGTGTTGGACCGGTGGGTCCGGATGCCGTCCAGCTCCGAATCCTACGGATTCTCCAGTCTCACCTACCAGCAGCACACCCGGTACGTGACCGACGCGCTCCGGGCCGCAGCCAACGCCGGCGCCGGCCTGGCCGGGTACGACCTGTTCTACATCGTCCCGACCAACCACTCCCGGATCGGCCACTCCACCGCATGGTTCTGGACCCCTTCCAACCCGATCGTCATCAACGGCACCAGGATCCGTTCGGCGGCGACGTTCGGTACGGACATGTGGTACTGGGGTTTCAAGGTGGCCGACCATGAGACCGTGCACCTCTTCGGAGCGCCCGACCTGTACGCCTTCAGCGGCGATCAGTTCCAGTACACCGGCGGCTGGGACCTCATGGGCCACATCACCGGCCGGGGCCCGCAGTACTTTGGCTGGGAATCGTGGAAGTTCGGGTGGATCGGCGACGACCAGGTCGTCTGTGTGTTCCAGTCCAGGACCCAGAACACCATCGCGTTGAACGGGGTCGAGTACACCGGCGGCCACAAGCTCCTGGTGGTCAAAACCGGCCCCACGACCGCCTACGTCGCCGAGGCCCGCAGGAAGGCAGAGAACGACGACAACGCCTGCTCCAGCGGCGTCCTCATCTACAAGGTCGACACCTCCATCGCGACCGGCCGGGGCCCGATCCGGGTGGTGCGCAACCCGAACGCCCCGGCGCCGCCGGCAGGCTGCGGCGCGCTCGACATGGCCACCTGGCAGCCGGGCCAGACCTTCTACGACCCCACCGCCAACGTCCAGTTCACCGTCCGGACCGCCGACGACAACAACAGCACGGTGAACGCCATCAAGTGGTGACCTGAAGCACCGAGTGTTCTGATCGTCGGATGGTCTGGTCCGTGGGTCGGGGCGACCACACCGCACTCGCCGCGAAGCCGGAGAGCGTCTGGGGAAGCACGAGTCGATCCTGGTGCGCGCGTCACTCCAGGCAGATCCGGTGGAAGCCCGGTCGAGGGCGGCCGTACAGGCCGTCACAGAGCACAGTGTCCTCAAACCGGTCCCCTGGTGATTCGCCGGGTACTCCTGAGGAAGCGGAAATGCGCACCTGCCGTCCGCGTTCAGTCGTCCGCCTCCGGCCCGAGGACGGTGGCGTGAAGGGTCGCCGGCGGCGCGGCACCGATGCGGGCCGCTCCGTCGGTGTAGCGGCCGGGCCGGGTGTCGGGCTCTGCGTCGACGCCGCAGACGTAGACCAGCACATCCCGGTCGTCCGGTGCGGTGTACACGTGCGGGTTGTGGGTGAAGGTCAGCGTCCTGCCCCTGTCGCTGACGATGGCCTCGATCTGAGGCGGACCGCCGTGGACGGTCATGTCGGCCCCGTAGTAGCCGACCGCGACGTAGCCGTTCCAGACGAGTCCGGTGGGGGCCGTGAAGACGTGGGCGAGCGTGCCTGGGTCGGTGGCGTCCTTGCGCTCGTGGGTGACGCAAACGTTGATCACCGTGCTGATGCGGACGGGCTTGTACTCCACGGCGCCTTGCTGCCACACCTTCAGCGGTGCTTCCGGGGCCGATACGGTGACGGCGGTGTCGAGCGTTCCGCTGCTGTGTGCCGCGGTGTTCGAACGGCTGGCAGAGGTGCACCGGGCGACGAAGGTGAGCGGCCCGGTGTAGCCCTGCGCGATCGTGCCGCACACCGTGACGGTGGCTGTTGCGCCCTTGGGCAGAGCGAGCGGCTGACGCAGGCCGCCGGTGATTCTGCCGCGGCCGGCACGCGCTCCGGCGGTGGTCGTCACCTGCCGCTTCACGCCGGACAGTTGCTCGGGAAGCACTCCTTCGACCACGGCGTCCGGTACGTCGTTCGGCCCCTCGTTGCGCACTGTGACGGTGTAGCAGATCTGGGTGCCCGCCTGTGCCTCACCCGGTCCGGCGATCTGCAGCGGCATCTCGGCCGGTAGTGAGACCTTGAGGTTGCGGATCCGGTGGGCTGCCGTGGCATAGCCGGTGCCGGCCGAGAAGCCGAGCTTGAACGTAGCCGGCATCGGCGCCTGGCCCGGGGTACGCAGGTCGAACCCATCGATCACCGTGTGCCCGGTGGGGTCCGTCCTGCTGGACAGACGGACGGTGATCCGACCGTCGGCGATCACGACCTGTGCGTGCGCCTGCTCGTCCCAGCCGACCCCGAAGCCACTGCCGACCGTCGCCCCCGTGAGCCAGCGGAAGCCGGAGAACCGGTCACCCGAGCCGCGGATGCCCACCATGTTCGGTGTGCTGCCTGGTCCGCCCGGACCGGCCAGGTTTCCGGCGAAGTTGCCGTAGGAGTCGAAACCGATGCCGACGTATCCCTTGGTCACTCCCGGCTTGTCGGACATCGGCGAGTAACCGAGGCCTGCCCCACTGCCGCCCGGTTCGGTGGTGGCGCCCCCGTCGATCAGGTACAGGGAGAAGCCGTCGCCGTTCGGGGCTCCGGCCTGGACGGCGTAGTCGAAGTCCACCGCGATCCCGAAGGTGGAGGAGAACGCTTCGTCCAGGAAGGCCGTGCCGGCCTTGTCCCTGCTGTTGGGGGTGAGTTCCAGGCTCCCGTTGAGCCGGGCTTCGCCGCGCAGCTTCCAGTTCGGGTTGTCGGTGGTGCTGTTGGTCAACGACTCGGTGATGGGGAAGGCGGCTTCCGCCGGGGTGGCCATGGGTCTCCTCCTCGGGTTGGTGTCGCGTCACCCGGCGCTCGGTTGTTCCGACCGCGGGGCATGGCCGGCCAGCAGCGGGCCGAGGACGACCAGGGCGCCGAGCACGACGTCCCGGTAGAGGTAGAAGCCGGCCTCCAGGGGCGGCAGGTCCTTGGCCTCGCCGCGGAGGTCGGCCTCGGACGCCGGCGCGGGGGCGGGCCGGGGCAGGAGCCGGGTCAGGTCGTCCGCTGCTCCTTCGAGGGCCGCGCGTGCGGTCGCGGCGAACCAGCGGATCGGCAGGTCGAGGGCGGCGGCGGTGTTCTGCACAGGCAGTGCTCGGACGAGCCCGGGGGCGGTGGCGGTGGCACTTGAGGCCATCCAGCGCAGTGGGAGGCCGACTTGGGCGAGGATGCGATCGGTGGGGGTCAGCGGTGGCGGGTCGCCGTCGATCATGAAGTCCTCCCACTCCATCAGGTCGAAGAGGAACTGCCCCGCCTTGAACAGCGGCCAGGGTGCGAGGACCGTCAACAGGCTCTGGGCACGGTCGGGTTCACGGTCGCGCAGGTAGACGCCGTGGCGGGCCAGGGTGCACAGGCAGGCGCGCAGGTGCGAGTTGGTACGGGTGAGGAAGGCCAGGGCCTTGTGGTCCGTGTCGGTGAGTGGGTCGGAGCCGCTGGCGTCCTGGTCGGCGACGGTGGTGGGACGGTTCACAGCGGCCTCGTGGTGACGTAGTGGGCGATCTGGCGGAGCACGGCCTTGCCTTCGTTCTCCGGGATGATCTCCAGATCCCGCTCGAAGCGGGCGATGCCTTCGGCGGCGAGCCGGTCCGCGAGGGCGGTGGCGTACTCGATGGACCCGTGGCGGAGCATCGCCGACAGGAGCTCTTCGGCGTCCTGTTGGGTCTTCTCGGTGCGGCGGCGCTGGAGGATGCGCTGCATGCGGGGCCGTTCGTGCTCGGGCATGGTGCGGAACAGGTGGATCAGCATCACGGTCCGCTTGCCCTCCAGGAGGTCCCCGAGCGGTTCCTTGCCGTAGAGGGCCTCTTCGCCGACGAGGTTGAGGATGTCGTCCTGGATCTGGAAGGCGATGCCGATCAGCCGGAAGGCTTCGTCGAAGCGGTCCAGGACGTCCGGGTCGGTGATACCCGCGCAGACCGCGCCGATGCGGCAGGGGCTGATGCAGGTGTACCAGCCGGTCTTCTTGGTACTCATGATGAAATAGGCCTCGTCCTCCTGCGGGACGACGTCGTGGCGGATCCAGCCGAGCTCCATGGCCTGGCCCTCGATGGATTCCCGGCACATGTGCAGGGTCTCCCGGATCAAGCCGAGGGTGCGGGCCAGGCCCAGGGTCTCCAGATTGGACAGCACCGCGTCCACGGCGAGCAGGTTGAGCCCGTCGCCGACGTTGACCGCCAGGCCGAGACCGTGTTCCTCGTGCATCGTGGGCAGACCCCGGCGGTGGGTGGACTCGTCCGCGATGTCGTCGTGGACGAGAAACCCGTTGTGGAACAGCTCCAGCGCGGCGGCGGCGCGTACGGCCTCTTCGGGTCGGCCGCCGAAGGCGGCGCAGGCCGCGATGGTGAGGGTGGGGCGCAGTCCCTTGCCCTGGCGGGCCGGATAGCTGCGCATCAGGTCGTAGAGCTCGGCCCGCGGTTCGCGGTCGGGCATCAGGCGCTGCATCTCCTCGTTGGTGCGGCTGCGGCAGATCTCCATGGTCTGGCGAAGGTCCGCATCGCTGATGCGCTGTTCGTGCCACCAGGGGAAGGTCTGTCGACCGTCCCAGAGCAGGCGCGGGGCGGTGACGGTGGTGCCACCGACCAGGGCGGGGCGCTGCTGGTCGGGGGTGTCGGTGGGGGCGAGCCCGGCGAGGAAGTCCAGGGCCTGCCATCGGGTCGTCGAGCGGGCCCGGACCGGTGGGGCGGCTTCGGCGCTGGTACCCCACAGTTGGGGTGCCTGTTCGCGGTAGCTGCCCCACAGCTGCTGCATGGAGCGCAGCCCGGAGGCGCGCTGGGAGAGCAGGGTGAAGGCCCGCCAGGTGGCCAGGGTCTGCTCCTGGGAGCCGCGGACGTCGAGGCTCTCGGACAGGACCTGCGTCGTGGGGCGGCGCTGCAGGTCGAAGACGAGGTTCATGGCCCGGTTGTCGAAGGCGACCTCGACGTCCGGATCCGGGCAGCGCTCCTGTGCCACGATCAGATGGCTGTGCAGGACGGTGAGGGTGGCGTGGCTGCCGTCGTTGAAGTGCAGGCCGAGCCGGATGCCGCGCATCTGCTCCGCCGCGGCGGCGACGATCGCCGGGGCGCGGTCGGCGAGCGCCTTGATCGTCTCGTCCAGCAGCCCGGCGCCGGTGAAGGTGAGGGTGTCAGTCATGGGCACCTCCGGCGAACTCCACGATGCCGCGGGTCTCGAAGGCCAGGCGGCGGCCGCCGATGATGGCCTCGACGGAGCAGGAGCCGAGCGTCTCGTGGACGCTGAAAGGGTGCAGGCTGGTCTCGGAGGGGTTGGCGATCCGTGCGGCGGTGTGGGCGTGGAAGTCCAGCACGACCCGGTCGTCGCCCAGGTGGGCGGTAACCACGAGACGGCGGGGCACCATCGCCGCCGCCGGAGTACCCAGTGTCCGGGCGAGCGGGGGCACCAACACGACCTGGTCGCGGTCCAGCACGTCCTGGACCGCGATCTGCATGGTGCGGCGGGGGAAGTGGCGCACCATCCGGCCGTGGCGCCAGAGCATGACCGAGCCGCTGGTGGCCTCGGGCGGATGGAGCGGCTGGAGGAAGGTGAAGACCACGGCCGAGGGTGGTGCGGCGTCCGGATCGCCGGAAGGGTCGTTGACGAAACCGAAGACCCAGCCGCCCAGTTCGGGCCAGCTCCAACGGCCGCGCACCCGCTCGTGGTAGCCGAGCAGGTCGGTTTCCTGCTCGCGCCCGTCGCTCAGGCGCAGCGTCCCGGTGCCGAGTACCCCAGGTTCGGACTGCCAGCGCAGATGCTGGTCACCGGCGAAGGGCGCGCACTGCGAGGTGCAGGGCCTGGACGTACGGCGCAGCCGTACGTCCAGCGCCGGGCCGGCCGACCGCGCCGCGATCCGCAGCGGGCGAGGGACATGGTGCGGGTGCGGCAACGCGAAAGCGGACCAGGGGACTTCGGGCTGGTCGGCGTTGAACTGAGTGGAGCTCCAGCCAAGGTGCTGCTCGTGGACCAGGAGGATCGCCATGTGTTGCGCCCCTTCCACCGATCCCGTGCCACTGCGCCTTCCCTCCGGGGGCGCACCGGGAGCTGCCAGGACGGAGCCGCTTGAGCGGCCCAGAACGGACAGGTTGGCGATGACCGCCTGTTCGTTGCCTCGGGAGAGGAACGCGTAGTGCAGCCATCTGCGGTCCAGTTGGTGGTCCAGCGGGGCACGGGGGAACGGGCCGGGTGAGCCCAGCCATGGTGCCCGGAGCAGGGGTGTCAGCACTCCTGCATCATAACCAAGAGTAGTGCTTCGACTACAAATTAACTCGGCTCAGTCGGCGGGCGTCGAACCCGGTTCCAGTACTGTCCCCTTCAGGCGTACACCGGGATGACCGGCGATTGCCGCCCAACCATTGGTGTAGCGGCCCGGTTTGGCGTCGTGGCGTACTCTGACGCCCAGCGTGTACACCAGTACGTCGGCGTTCTGTCCACCGGTGTTGAGATGCGGCCTGCAGGTCACCTGCAGTAGCCGCCCGTCTTCCGTTACCTGGACGCCGAGTTCGCCGCCCTCGGTCACCGACTGGTCCGCGCCGTAGTACGCGCTGGCCGCGTACGGCTCGAAGAGCAGGCAGCCGGGTGCCGTGAAGCGGTGCGTGACCTGGCCGGGGTTCCACGGCTGCCGACAGGAGATCCGGACGTTGATGTACTGCCCACCCTGCCCCGGCAGCGCCTCAACTGTGCCTTCCTGCCGTACTGTCAGCTCGGCTGCCGCCTGCTCGGGCGCCGGCTTCCCCGGCACCTTGCGGATGCGGTGGTTGAGGTTGTCGGCGATGAGCAGACCGCCCTCGCCGTCGACGGCGAGCGCGTACGGGTACGACAGCTTCGCCACGGCCGCAGGGCCTCCGTCACCGTCGTCGCCCTGGACCCCGCAGCCCGCGACCAGCTCGGTGCCGTCGGCGGTCAACCCGTACACCCGGTGGCCGTTCTTGTCCGCGACGTAGACGGTGCCGGAGGAATCCACCGCCACCGCGCACGGCGCTTCGAAGCCGGCCGGGCCGGCAATCGTCGACGGCACACCTTGTGCGTCCAGGCGTAGCACGCGTCGCCCCGCGACGTCGGCGACATGGAGGACGCCCTCCGCGTCCACCGCGACACCGGTCGGCAGGAACGGATCCGGCTCCGTGACAACAGTGGTGATGACACCCTGATCGTCCACCCGCCGCACCCGGCGGTTCCCGGCATCCGCGATGTACAGAACCCCCGAGGCGTCCACGGCCACCGAGCACGGGGACGAGAGTTGTGCGGACGTGGCCGCACCTCCGTCACCCGCCTCCCCGCGACTGCCGTCCCCAGCCACCGTGCTGATCACCCCGGCGGGGTCCACCCGCCGTACCCGGTGGTTCATCTCATCGGCGATGAACAGGTTGCCGTGCGCGTCGAGTGCCACTCCAGCCGGGAAACCCAGCCGGGCCGAGGCCGCCGCGCCACCGTCTCCCCCGTAGCCGCGCAGGCCGTCCCCGGCCACGGTGACGAGCACTCCGTCGGCATCCACCCGCCGCACCCGGTGAGTGGCGTGATCGGCGATGTACACGCTCCCCGCCTCGTCCACCGCCAGCCCGGCGGGGAAACCCAGCTGCGCCTGAAGCGCCGATTCCCGGTCGCCGGTACTGCCGCCGACACCGCATCCGGCGACCGTCACGATGACGTGACCCGCCGAATGGTCCGGCAACGCGGTCGGCTTGGCGCTACGAGTGGTAGTCATAGCGGTTACAGATACCGCCGGACAACAACCGGTTGCGGGCAGCCACTCGAATGAGGGCGTGTCCTCAGAGGGCTGCTGGACCTTTCCGTGCCTTTCGAGTTCGGTCGCCTGTTGCCCATGTCGAGCCGCTCCAGGGGCAGGGCGGGCTGAGCCGGATCGATTTTCGCCACCTGGCTGCCGACCGGGCCCTCGCAGGCGGCCACTGTGTGAGAGGCGACCTCCCTGCCGAGGGCGGCGATGCGGGCGTAGCCGGCGAAGGCGAAGAACAGCGGCCCGGCGGCCTGGAGAACGCGCGCCTCAGAGGACAGAGGCGTCACCGCGACGATCACCCGGGTCAGCCAGACGGACTTCTGCACCCCGCAGTAGTTCACCGCCGTCAGCGCCACCACCACGGCGACCGCCACGGCATGGGTTCGTCAGTGCCTGCACCTGCTTGGCCTCGATGAGGCTGGGAGGTCTCCTGAGCTGCTCTTCAGCAGCTGCTCGCGCCGAAGGTGAAGAGCAAGCCCCTGTGGTCACTGTCCTGGTGCGGATCGTTGATCACCTCGGCCGACTCCAGAGTCTCGGGGATGAAGCCATTGGCGAATGCGGAGTCGATGCGAGGTGGCAACCGGCCCTTTGCGGGGTCTGCTCCATGGTCTGTCCTTCGATGAGATGTTCCGCGCATCGCTTCCTGCTGGCGGCACCCTGCACAGGACACGGGCGCGGATGTCATGATGTGCCCGCCATGTCTGCCTTCCCAACCGGGGCCGCGCCTCTCCCGGCGCCCCCCGCCTCGCTCGACTTTCGCGTACTGCGTGCCACGCCGTTCGCGACGGTCTGCGTCGTGCTGGCCATGGCCGGCCACACGCTGGCGTCCGGCGCCGCGGTGCCGACCCGGGCGGTGCTCCTGGGCTGGGTCCTGGCCTTGGGCGCGGCCGTCCTCGGGGCGCGGCGGGAACGGTCACTGGCCGCGATCACCGGCGGGCTGGCCGTCGGCCAGCTGGGTCTGCACCTCCTCTTCCACGTTGAGCAGACGACCCTCTTCCACGCTGGGCAGACGACCGTACGGGCCCAAGCGATGCCGGATACGGCGGGCATGGCCGGGATGGCCGACATGCCGGGTATGTCCGGCACGGGGACGGCCGATGGCACCCACGCCAGGGCGGTGGCAGCGCAGCTCGCCGTGCCGCTCGGAAGCGGTTCCCACGCCTCCGCAGCAGCTGCGCCGCACGTCGCCCTGTGGTGCCATGCCTGGCTGCTCGGACTGAGCCCCGCGATGTTCGCCGGTCACCTAGCCGCCACGCTGGTGGCCGCATGGTGGCTGCGGCGGGGCGAGGCGGCCGTGTGGCGGCTGGTCCGCACCACCGCCGAGGCGGCCTCGGCTGCGGCGCAGGCGTGTGCCGCGAAGCTGCGCGAGGCCGTCGCTCGGCTCGACGCCGCACTGTCCGGCGGCATCGGACGCGGGTGGCGCCCGCTCTGCGCATGGCTTGCGGGAGCGGGTCGACGGTGGCGGCTTCCGTCACCGGTCCTGCTGCGGCACTGCGTGATCAGGCGAGGTCCACCGACAGCTCCCGCTGCCTGACCCGACGGCCGAGCGCACCTCGGCGCCGTCCGGGCGGGCGGCGGCTCCGCGCCCGTGATCACCTCAGCACGCACGCCCTCACGTCGGCGGACGACGGCCCCTGCTCGCAGGCAGGCCCTTCGGCCGACCCTGCGCGTGCGTACGCGCTCCCACACGGAGAACACACAGCCATGAGACCGTCCTTCAAGAACCGCCTCGCCGCCGCCACCGCCCTGGGCGGTGCCACCGTGCTGCTGATCGCCGGACCCGCCTCGGCGCACGTCACCGTGCAGCCGTCCAGCGTGGCCAAGGACGCGACCGACCAGACCTTCGCGTTCCGCGTGCCCGACGAGAACGACAAGGCCAGCACGGTGAAGGTCGAGATCGACTTCCCCGCCGACCACCCGGTCCCCTCCGCCATGGTCGCCGCGGTGCCGGGCTGGACCGACCAGATCCAGACCACCAAGCTCGCCACCCCGATCCACACCGACGACGGCGACATCACCGATGTCGTCTCCCAGATCGTCTGGACGGGTGGGCAGATCGCCCCCGGTCACTTCCAGGACTTCACCGTCGACTTCGGCGCGCTTCCCGACGGCACGGACAAGGTCGTCTTCAAGGCCCTGCAGACGTACAGCGACGGCAACGTCGTCCGCTGGATCGAGGAGGGCAAGGACGGCCAGCCCGAACCCGAGCATCCGGCCCCGGTTCTCAAGCTGACCGCTGCCGCCGGCAGCGACGCCCCCAGCGCCGCACCGAGCGCGAAGGCCGACCCGGCCGAGCAGAACACCGCGACGGCGAAGGGCAGCAGCAGCGACTCCACCGCCCGCGGCCTCGGCATCGCGGGCATCGTCGTCGGCGTCCTCGGCGCGGTGGCGGGCGTCGTGCTCGGCCGCCGCGGCCGGGGCACCGACAGCACCGGCGCTTCGGCGTAGCAGGCAGGGCCGGTGCGGGACGCAGCACACGCGTTCCGCGCCGGCCCCGCCCGGTCATGGCACCGGGCCGTCTCCCACCGCCCGGTCCGGAATCGACCGGCTGGCGCCATATGTCGGTCAGCACGACGCGTGGCCTGCCGCCGAGTTCGGCCTGCGACGCCGCAACTGCGGTGATGTCGCGGAGCAGTAGCGCGATGACCTGAAGGTCCTTCGGTGCGTTCGGCGTCCCGGCCCGGACCACGCGCACGAGATGTGCGCCATCGGCGAGCCCGCGCCACGGCACCGTGCACGACGACGCGGAGGACCACTCGGCCCGGATCTTGCGGCTGTGCTGT
Source organism: Kitasatospora sp. NPDC056138 (assembly GCF_042264695.1). Lineage (NCBI taxonomy): Bacteria > Bacillati > Actinomycetota > Actinomycetes > Kitasatosporales > Streptomycetaceae > Kitasatospora > Kitasatospora sp. NPDC056138. Next base: position 80,430 of record NZ_JBHJVK010000041.1, read on the forward strand.
GCTGTGCTGTGCTGTGCTGTGCCCGACCGCAGGTCGCTGTGGATGCGGGGCTGTCAGACGGCCGAGGCGGCCAGGTCGTCCAGCGCGCCACTCTTGGCCTGGGCGACGAGGTCGCGGAACTGTTCCTCGCTCATCTGGACCTGCTGCCCGAAGTCGTCGGTGATCCGCACACGCTTCTCCGCCGGAGCAGCTGGGTCCACAAACAGCTGCGGACAGCCGCAGTTGCAGTTCCCGCAGAAGGTCGCGATCGGGTCCGTACCGGTGCCGTGCATCTGTGCCACCTCAGCCGCCTCTGTCGTGGGCGTACTTCTCCACCCCCGCGATGCCCGCAAACCAGGAGTGTTCAAACCAACTCCCGGGCGTCGAAAGACCCGTGGGGCGGCGGGCCGCTGGTGCGTCCCGTTGGTGATCCGCCCGCGAACCGGGTGGCATCGGACGCACGCGCCGACAAGGCGATTGCGCCGACCCGACGCTTGAAACCGGTGGCCGGGATCGCCCCCACGCCGAAGGACCCACCCCGGGATCCCGCCGAGATCGTGAGGACCCTGGCGACAGCGGAAACCGTCGACCGGGACGCGGTCGACCCTCGTACCCTTCGCACCGGCACGGCGCTCCCGTCGGGTAAGACGTTCCTGCGGGCCCTGGTGACCGAGTTGGGCGTACTGCGCCAGTCCCGGCCGGGCCCGCAATCGGCGAAACGGGTACGGGCTCGACCGAGCCCACCGGATTTTTCGGTTATCACTGCGTCCGCCACGGGTCTCCTGTCACGTGAGGCCGTACTTCCGCGGTCCTCACACCGCCACGGGCCAGGCGCATCCGGCGCCACCGGCCGAAGACGAACAGGAGACCGCCCATGGGACCTCACTGTCGAACCAGGCGCATCACCGGCGCGGCCTTGGCCGCCGCGACCGTGACCGGTGGCGGCGTGTCCCTGACTGCCGACGGCCGTCCTGCACCGGCCGCTGTCGCCGAGCCGGTCGCGCACCGCAGACCCGCGACCGGCTCCCACCTGTCGGACGGCTTCGACCCCCAGGGCAGCTTCATCCCCTCGACCGGAACCGTGACGGCCACGACGATCTCCGTGGACCTGTGGTGGGATCACGCGCCGTCGGGCTGCTACCGCCGCGCAGCAACTCCGGGGGCCGGACGGCGGGCGAGGGCCTCTGCCGGCGGTGTGCGTCGCACGGGCGTGACGGTGCCTCGACCGTGACCGACCCGGCCACGCCTATCTGCTCATCCACGCGCCCTTCTCGGCGCGCTCGTACAGGAAAGACCTGCTGATGTCCGCTTCTCCTCGTTCGATCTCCCGTGGCTGGGCCGTGACGGCCGGTGCGACCGCCCTGCTCGCCGTCGCGCTCCTTGCATGCGGTTCGTCCTCGCACTCCGAGCACTCGGGTATGCCGGGCATGCCCGGTATGGACCAGAGCGCGATGGCAACGCCCGGCACGGCGTCCTCGAGCATGCCGAGCATGCCGAGCATGCCGGGGATGCCCGGCATGATGGCGGCCGGTGAGGGTCTTGCCGCCGAACTGGAGGGCTACCGCCTGAACTCGACGGCCACCAGTCTTCCGGCCGGCCAGGCGGCGAGTTACCCGTTCACCATCACCGGCCCGGACGGCCGGCCGATCACCGACTTCGCCGTCGTCCAGACCAAGACGCTGCACTTCTATGCGATCCGCTCGGACCTCACCGGCTATCAGCACCTGCACCCGACGATGGCCGCCGACGGCACGTGGACCGCCGACCTGGCCGCCCTCGATCCGGGCAGCTGGCGGTTGTACGCCTCGTTCACACCGAACACCGGCCCCCTCAAGGGCAGTGAGTTCGTCCTCAGCCGCAGCGTGACGGTGCCCGGCGAAGCCGCTTCGGCGCCGCTGCCCGCCGCAGCCGAAAGCACGACGGTCGACGGCTACACCGTCGCCGTCCAGAGCGGGCCGACGACCGGGATGACCCACAGGCTCACCGTCACGATCAGCAAGGACGGCCAGCCGGTCAGCGATCTCCAGCCGTACCTCGACAGCTACGCCCACCTCAGCGCCTTCCACGAGGGCAACCAGGCACTGGCCCACCTCCATCCCCAGAACGTCGTCGACGGCGACCACGGCGGGCCGACGCTGACCTTCAACGCCGTACTCGGCGACCCCGGGAACTGGCGGGTCTTCCTCCAGTTCCAGACCGCCGGACAACTGCACACCGCGGTGCTCACGCTGCACATCGCCTGACGCGACCCGGACAGCAGCGTGCTGTTGTCCGGGTCGGCCTGCTCGATCAGCGCGCGCAGCTCCGGGTGCCAACCTTCCTCCTGGACAGCACGGCGTCCTGCGCGGTCAGGTGCGGCGTGCGGTGGCCACATGGCGCCGAGACGATCACAAGTCGCATCATGAGGCGCGCGCTGGTCGTCGGTGGAACCGGCAGGCTCTCCCCGGACACGTCCTCGGAACTCCCGCGCGCCGAGGCGGGCTGCACCGCCCGAGGCACCGACCCTTCAAGCGCGCCGCACGCGAGCGCGCCGCGTAGATTGAAGGCGTGGGTGTCCCTGCGACTGGCGAGGAAGGTGCGGCCGGGCAGGCGGTCGACTACGCCGCACTGTTCGCGGCTGCGCC